>NZ_KB235904.1:1696720-1864147 GCF_000332155.1 Kamptonema formosum PCC 6407
ATAGGGAGTCTTGAGTTGTTAGATTGCTTCCTTGCACTTGCAATGCTTCGCTGTATTATCAGTTTGGGGAAATTTATTCGTTGCACTCGCAACGCTTCGTGGTTTTGACAGATTGCTTCGTTGCATTTGCAAGGCTTCGTGGTTTTGATGCGAGAAAACTAAGCTATTTTCCCCATCTCCCCCGCTCCCCCGCTCCCCCGCTCCCCCGCTCCCCTGCCCCCCTGCCCAAGAACTCCCCCTCCCCAAGCTAATCCCCGCTAGAGTCAGGGTAGTGGTGGCGAATTTGTTCAGCTTCGGGACAATCGTCCGAGACTAGGGGCTCGTAGTTGCTTCGCGACACCGAAGCTAACTTTTGGCTGATAGCGCCAATACTTTCTAAGCGCACCATCTCTTCCCAAGAACAAACTTCGTCTTCTTCATCGGTTTCGTAGCGCAGCGTCACCAAATCTCCCTCTATATCCAAGATCCGAGCGCGCTCAATCCAACGCTGCTGATCCCGCAAGAAAATACAAACCTCACGACCATCACAACAGAGTTGATAGATTTTGCGCTGTAGCATTTGTTATTTCTCCTGAGCAGTTTACTTGCTCAAAAAGATCGTCTGTTTACACGGTTGAGGTGGCCTTCGAGGCCTCTCTACCGACACAGGTAATATTACCTGATAACAGTACGAAGTTTATAATTAAATTTATAGCGCAATCTGAGCTTTCTCGCACGAATGAAAATTTTAGGGAGCGGCTGAGCCTAGATAACAGTTAAGCTCTAGCTGGTTGAGTCTGCCTGGGAAAGGGGGCCCACCAGAGGCGATCGCATCTTTAATAAATCGAATGTAGGGGATTGTAAAATTTTTATATTTTTTGTCGATTTTGTCGCTCGGCAAATTTTCCTCTCCCTGAAGGCAGAGTTTTTTAGTTAACAGCCAACTTTTGAGTATAACCTGTAGTTAACAGAATTAATACCGCGACAGTAATCTCATTTCCCCTTGACGCTGAGCTTCCCGCTGGATATAACCAGAATTGACGGCATCGCAGAGAGCTGCGATCGCATCCAAATCCTCTGAGTGATAGCTATTAAATCCCATCACTTGACGTAGCAACCCTTCGGAGGCGACACTCAGACAGCGAGTTTGAAAAGCTGAATCTACAAGTTTGCGAATCATCATCTTGTATGCTTCCCCGACATAAATAACTGATAATCTTAATATCAACTATTCTCAGTGTTTAGATAATGATGGAGATCCGTCAAAAACCGTGATCTTAAAGATATTGTAAATGTGACTGAAGTCACTGACAACAAGCAAGTATAAATGTACACAATTGTGGCTGGAAACAACCAGATCAAAATATAGGGAGCGCAGCTTGTAGCAGTTAAGCTAAAAGAATTGCGGTTGGCAGCAAGAGAGGTTAAAGTAAGCGATCGCGGTGTTAAGGAGACTAAAGTAGTGGTTTATATAGAAAATTTGTCTCAACCTTCTATTTTTGAACTAGCACGTTCCGGTGACAATCAAGCCCTAAATTACTGGATTGACAGCCTGCTAAGGCCCGAAGGCATCTATGCCCGCGTAGAAGCTGCTCAAGCCGGTTGTCTGCAAATCCTAGTCGAATTTCAGCGTGAATTTGCAGCCGATTCACTGATAGTCAATACCCTGCGGGAACGGTTAGTTAAATTCATCTGCCACCAAATCTGGAGGCTGAATTCCCCAGCAGTAGAAGGCGTGCGAGTTGTAGCCCGCTTAGCCGGCACTCCCGATATCCTGTGGAAACAGTCAGTACGGATAGTAACTCCTGCCATCCGCGATCGCAAACGCTATCGTTCCTTGGAGACCCTCGAATGGGTTAAATTTAAAACACTTCGCTCCCTATTTTTGATGGGGTCAGCCGTTGCATCCTTCATCATCGGGTGCTGGGTAAGCTACCACGAAGCTAATGCCATGCGGCCAATTGATTTGGCCTCACAACAGCAAGCTTTAGTGACATCAGCAATCTCACCCAAACGCCTAGAAACAGTTCAAGCAGCATTAGAAATAGTGCCAGTAGTAGAGCACAAACAGGTACTCAACCCCAATGACCCAACAGTAACGCTAATGTTCGGCGGCGATGTCAATCTGTCTGACGAATTGACACAAGTTGCAGGCAAAGATTACGGATGGGCCTTCGCCGGCTTAGAGGAGTACCTACAAGCAGACTTAGCGATGGTAAACCTGGAAAATCCCCTGACGAATTTTACCGGCCGTCGCCAGAATAAACAAATTAATTTTAAAGCCGATCCAGAGGCAGTAAAAGTATTAACAGCAGGGGGAGTAGATATTGTCACTTTGGCCAATAATCATACTATGGACTTCGAGGAACCAGGACTGGTGGAAACCATAGAAACATTAGATCGAGCAGGCATTCACCATTTAGGGGCCGGTAGAGATGCCAAAGAAGCACGACGACCTGAGATTATTGAAGTTAAAGGTCAGCGCATCGCTTATCTAGGTTACTACGATGCCGATATTAACGCTGCCGGAGAAGGGAAAGCGGGAACAAATTCCCGTCATAATCAACGGATAGCAGAAGATATCCGAGCGATTCGCGATCAAGTAGACTGGGTGATCGTAAATTATCATTGGGGTGCAGAATTAGCCGACTATCCGGGAGACTGGCAAATCGATTTGGCTCGCTTCACAATTGACCAGGGTGCAGATTTGGTGGTAGGCCACCACCCCCATGTTTTACAGGGGGCAGAAATTTACAAAGGCCGACCGATTGCTTATTCTTTGGGAGACTTTATTTTTGGAGGGAATGCCCGCAGTAATTACGATACAGCGGTGCTCAAAGTGTCTCTAAAAGGGAGAAATATGAAAGTTGAGTTTCTACCAGTGGAGGTGACAAAGTATCAGCCAAAAGTTGTTAAAGGAGAAAAGGGAGAGCAAATTCTCAAGCACGTAGAGCAAATTTCGAGTATTTTTGACAACCCAATGCGATCGCCTGTAGTTTTGGATGCTCCAATTCTAGGCGGCAGAAAGGAAAATAGAAAGATAGAACCCATCCTCACTCCCCAGTCCCCAGTCCCCAGTCCCGAACCCCCAATTCCCAGTCCCGAATCTTTAGACCCTAAACCCGAAACTAGAGAAGGCGAAAAGGACTTCACCCCGGAGGTACCGATTAAATCTAGTCCGCTGTCGCCAAGTTTGCCTAACTTACCCAAACAGCCTAGTAATTCTTCCTTTTTCGATCGCGAGTCAACTCCTAGTGAAGAATCTAGCCCACCTCCCAGTAACGAATTGCCTCCCCGCTTGCAATTAAATCCGCCCAAAAATCGAATTGAGGAAACAGATCCGTTTATTAAAGACTCATTTATTAAAGACCCATTTATTTCCCCCCCGGCCCCGAATTCAGGGGCGACGCCCACTCCTCACAGCTATCTGGCCCCCAGTTTAGCTCCTTCGTTCCAACTTATCCCTAGAGAGCGGGTAGAGAGTGTGGTAGTAGCAGGGGGTAGGATGGAAAGCGATCGCCGCAAAATACTGGAGTTGCCGCCTGTAGAGGTTAATAATAGCTAAAGCATCGCCGGAAGGCCTGGGCGGTAAGCGGTAAATAGGACAAGGCTAATTACTAATTCCCTGTCACCGATGACCTATTACCAGTGACTGACAACCAATATATCGATGACCTATTACCGATGACAAATGTGTTTGCGATCGCGCTCGAACAGAAGCAATACAAAACCTACACCCTCTCCGACAAAGCAGCTAACTCTAGTTTAGATGTTGTACCCGAGCGGGGCGGCATCGCTACTCGCTGGCGGGTTCAAGGTGAAGAAATCCTCTATTTAGACAAGGAACGATTCGCTAATCCTGAATTGACAGTACGCGGCGGCATTCCCATCCTGTTTCCCATCTGCGGCAATTTGCCCGATAATACTTATACCTATAACGGCGTTGAGCGAAAACTCAAACAGCATGGTTTTGCTCGTGACTTACCTTGGGAAGTAGCAGAGCAAGTGACTGTCGATCGCGCTGCGATTACTCTGGTACTTAATAGTAATGACTTGACGCGGGCAGTTTACCCTTTTGACTTTCAACTGGCTTTTACTTATCAGATTAAAGGCAACGCTTTAGAAATTTTCCAGCGTTATACTAATCTCTCCGCAGAAGTCATGCCTTTTTCTAGCGGTTTCCACCCTTACTTTTTCGCTCCCGACAAGAATAAGCTGCGTTTTGAAATACCGGGGATGCAGTATCGGGATCAGAGAACTCAAGAGCTGGATTATTTTACTGGGATTTTTGACCCCACGTTAGATGAAATTGATGTCGCTTTTGAACAGTTAACGGGCTTAGCTGCTACGGCAACAGACAAAAGTCGAGGTTTGCGCCTGATTCTAAGTTATAATTCTAGTTATGGTAGCTTGGTGTTCTGGACGTTGAAGGATAAGGACTTTTACTGTTTGGAACCTTGGACGGCCCCTAGAAATGCTCTTAATACGGGAGCTCATCTGATCAAACTCAAGCCTGGAGCGAGTTGTGAGATGTTGGTACGAATGACGGCAAGTTTTTTTTGAAAAACTCTTGCAATCTCTAGGAAGCTGTGCTACTATTATAAATCGTACCTGGAAATAGTGTTTTTAATAGTATTTCTGGGTCGCTAACTCAACGGTAGAGTACTCGGCTTTTAACCGATTAGTTCCGGGTTCGAATCCCGGGCGACCCATTTTTGAAGGAAGTGTTATAGGGAGTGGCTAGGGGCTAGGGGCTAGGGAAGAAGGGACTAGAGTAAGTGGGTTGCAGCAATGAGCTACTATCCTAACTGCTAAGGAGGTTGTTATATAGCAATCGCTAAGGGGGTTATGGCAGAAACTGGAAGTAGACCCTGAACTTGAGTAGGAAGATTATTATTGAGTTCAAATTCTGATTTGACCAATTCTCACTTCCGGCGCAAGCGAGAGGATTTCTTCTTTTGAGAGTTCCATACATACTTTCCACTTGGGTCAATATATCCCTCCCGATCGCCAACTCGTACCTGTGCCAGCCCTTGAATGAAGGGAAAAGTGGAATCAAACTTTGCTTTGATCGCTAGCCTTCCGGTCGGGTCGATATAGCCCGAATGCCCGTCAATTCTTACATCAGCCAATCCTTCGGAGAAATAACTAGCATTATCAAACTGTGGCTCAATTACCATTTTTCCCTTGCGGTTGATAGAGCCCCACTTTTCTTTAATTTTTATAATAGCTAACCCTTCAGAGAAAGAACCAGCGTAATCAAAATGCGGCTCAATTACCATCTTACCCTTTTGGTCGATATAACCCATTTTACCATCAATGCTAACAGCAGCTAGTCCTTCAGAAAAGTCTCTTGCTTCAAAATAATCCCTCTTTTGTTACTACAGGGAGAGAAAAACTTAGGCGGTCAACAAACTTGGAACAGGAAAAGGTATTGTTTAGCCACATAGTCCGTAGCATGACCTTTTTTTATATCTCCTGTTTCATCAATACAGAGGACAATTTTTTGGTCTCCGATTAACTGGAGAATTATACCTAATCGCATCTGTCTTACTGATTGGCAAGAATAGCTCGAATCGCTTAAAAAATGATGTAAGCTTTGGCTATTAGATAACCCAACCGAAGGGGCAATGCGCGGTAATGATTTGCGATGCAATTCTGATAGCAGTCCTAGATGTAACAGTTTGAAGGCTTCATAATTTCTGACATCGGAAAAAAGGTGTTCATAGTTTTGGCAATAGTCATCAATGAATTTCACTGTCGGTGTGGCCCGACGAGGTGCTGTAACCATTGTTTTCAAAGGTTTTGAGAGTTCTATTTTTATTTTACTCTCACGCTCAGTGACAAAAGAGGGATTAATTAGGTGGAGCTACTTATAACATAACAAAATGTGCCATAAAAAGCAAAAGGTGGGCAAAATGCCCACCCTAATTTTCACTTCCCTACCGTGAAATACTCATTTTTAGCATACACACTAATAATGCAATCTCCCACTTCAAAAAACATCCCCTCTTGCTCATCTTTAGAGAATTGCAAATTCCCATACTTAGCACCAATTTCATTAGCAGTAGCAGCCTTAGCCTCCATTTCATCGGGTATCAATCCAGTCGAACCTATATAAAAAACTAACGGCGAAACCTTCTCGCTATACACCTTTTCAGCATAAGCTTCCAATCGCTCATTTGCACTAGCTAAAGCTACAACAAACTCCTCTCGCTTTACCTCCTCTCCCTTCCATTTCGCTTGCAAAAGTCGCAGCAAACTATCTGCACCCACCTTAGACAAAATATCTGTAACAATTCCGTTATTTTCCAACCCTAAAAAGTCATCAAAAATCAGCTTCATCAAGTCATCAACCTTAGTAACTTTAGTACGTGATGAAAGAGTCTTATGTCCAAAAATTACCGACTGCTCTAAGATAGCATCAAAGGTTGGTTTATCCAACTTTTCCCCAGTATCTTGATGATAAACCTCATAGAGGCGATCCAGGAACTTGTTAGCCGAGTGGAATTTGCCAAAATTGAGGATATCTTTGCTACCAATGTCGATTTTGAAACTAACTCGCGAATCTACTGAACCATTGGCGATCGCATCCTTTAAATCGGTGTATTCCGTCGTAGTGGGAAAATTGATGTAGAGGCTTTTTGACAGATAATGCTGTTTCAATTCCTCCAATTGTTCCGCCGTGTAAGTCTCCGATTCTGCCTTCAAATGAGCAGATAAAATACTGGAAACAACTTTAATTTTTGCCAATTCCTCAAACACGCCATTCAGACTACTGTAACGTCCATCAAAAGGTACAAGCGGCAAACTATCTAACTTGAGATCGTACTCGGAACGGAAATCAAATTCATCAGCAGGCAAACCATCTTTTTCAATTAAACCGCGCTGTTTTAGCAAATCAAAGACGGCTTTGCTACTGATTTTAATGCGGAGTGACTTAACATTCACTTCGCCGTCGCTAACAATCGTATAATTGTTGAAAGTATTGATGTCGTTAACCAAAATTCCCGCTACTTCATCGATCTGAGTGCCATCCTCAACTTTTACCAGCTTAACTTTCCTGGTTATCAACATATTGATGGTTGCGGTATTTTGATTGATAGCAAATGAACCCATCCGCACGTACTCACCACCATCTAAAAATTCAGTTTTAAGCCAAGGTTTGACCAAGTTGCCATTTTCATCTCGCTTCCCTTCAATGCGTTTTAAACCTTTGCGTTGATAATTTTTCTGCAAGTGTTTGAGATTGATAATAATACTGTTGCTGTGTTCCTTCAATATCTCGATCAACTCCAGCAAGGTAATTTTATCGCTGACTTTTACGCGATCGCCAATTTCGTGACTAGCCAACACATTTGGCTCAAAAATAGCCTGTTCTAAGTCTTCAGTAAAGTCAGCTATTGCTGCATTTGTTAAAGCCTTAGCGTGTCTTTCTGTTAAGGTAGCATCAAAGGTACTCGCTGTTGCATACTTAGCAGTATTCAAATTGCCATTCGCCAAGTTAGCCTTCGCAAAAGCAAACACTGATTCATCTGTTTGAGCAACGGGAATATCTAATTTATCATACTCCTCTTTGCTGACTTTCTGATATTTGTAAAACAGTCCCTCATCGTCTGCTTTGAGTCCGCAAATTTTCAGAGTGGTTGATGAACCGTTGACTTTTTTCGCATTCTTGGAGACGAAAACTTGATAATCGTATTCCTTAATTAATGGTTCTTCCAGCGGTGGTGCAACGCTACCACCTAACAGTTTGGCTGTATCGTAAAGAGCATCATAAACCATTTTGACTTCCCCTGCTCTGATACAATTACCTGATAAGGTGTTGGCAATTTTGGAGAGTAATTTAAAGTCAGCACTGGAATAGGAGATCGTGTTAGCAAAGACATCCATGCCTTTCAATTCTTCGCAAATTCTTTCTAAGGCTGCGGCTTCTGAATTCGCACTCGGATCGTTAGCATAGCCATCTGTATGTAAATTAATGGCAGTCAGTTCACCCTCTTTAATCAAAGATTTAGCTAGTTTCATCGACTGAGACATTCCCGTAAACGATCCAGTCTTGATTTTCTTGATTTCCTGAATGTACGATGAGTTAAGCTGCATTACTTCTTGAATCGGAATGCGTTGAAAATGACAAGTTACATCCCCATGAGAGGCATAGGAAATCAAGCTAATAAGTAGCTGATAATTATTGTATTCATCTAAGGTCAAAAGCTTAATGAGCGTGTCTTTTAGCGGCTCTAAGTCATAATACATAGAGCCGGAACGATCGATGATGATAATGTTATGAGCAACTGATTTTTCAGGGATATCGTCAGGCTTTCTTTCTAAATTAATGCGGTCAACTAGATAGAATGCTTTTTCGCTACCAGCAAAATTGTAGAGAGTAAATTTGGTGCGAGTATTGGAGATTGCTGGACTGCTGGAATTTTGAGGTTTGACTTGGGATGCTTGTTTTGCTTGCCGTGCCATAGTTATAACCTTTGTTGATTTATTCATCAAGTCAAGCATTACATATACTATAGTCTATGTCAAGGCCTATTCAGAAAAATCTCCTGGGAGTTTAAATAAGCATTAATACTTAGTGAGGATGGTAACTCTAGCAGTAGGTTTAACTGCGATCGCATTCCGCCAGCATATTAATGCGTAAATTGCCCAACCTGTATTGAAAGTGATATTACATACCATATTAATTCTGTACTTGATTTGTGTATTGAGAAAATATCAAACCCCTAAAATTTCTTGAGCTTTTTGTAACACTTCATCAGGATCGAAAGGCTTAGTGAAGTACAAATCAGCCCCCATTTCCTCAGCTTTCTTCTTATCAAATTCTTGACCCTTAGCTGTGAGCATAATAATATAAACCTCTGTGAGTTTCAGGACATTTTTGACTTGATTGCAGACATCAAATCCGCTCATCTTTGGCATCATTACATCGAGAAAAACTAGATTTGGTTTTTCTAACTGGATTGTTGCTAAGGCTATCTCACCATTCTCCGCAGTTAGCAACTCGACTCCTTCATCTTCTAGTTCCTCTAAAGTTTGTTCTAACAGCATCCTGAGATGAGGCTCATCATCCACAATTAGGATTTTTTTAGTCATTTTTAGTCCTGATGGTAATTATTAGTAGTTAGTGGTTAGTAGTTGCGCTCGGTGTATATTAGTTATTGTTATAGTAGTTATTTCTTGTGAAATTTAGTGTGAAATTTCTACTAATAACTAGCCCTTAATAATTGACCATTAACAACTAACGAATAGCAACTCACGACTAGCCACTCACCGTTTCCCTAATATATTACCTCAAAAACGTCTACACTTTTGCGTTTTCCTTTAACCGTGATGTTTCCAACTTCGCGATAGGTAAAAAAGCCCTTAGTAGCTTCATAGACACTGCTACTGACAAGGATCTGTCCCCCTTGAGCGATGCCTTGCAGCCGCGATGCCAAATTTACTTCATCGCCAATTGCAGTATAGTCAAGGTGTTGCGGCGATCCGATGTTACCAATAACTACCTCGCCAGAACTAATGCCAATACCCGTGAGGAAATTTTCTTTAATCCAGTCAACAGGAATATTTCTTAACCTCAATTGCATTCCAATCGCGGCCGCTATCGCCTGCTTCTCATTATCTATCAGTTTAGCAGGTGCGCCAAACATTGCCACAATCATATCCCCCACAAACTTATTCACAGTCCCTTCATGGCTAAAAATCACATCTACCATGTGGGTAAAATATTCGTTCAAGTATCCCACAATCATTTCGGGAGGTAATTCCTCACATTTAGTAGTAAAATTTCTAATATCTGAAAATAAAATAGCTATGCTTTTCTTCGCCGGAGCCAAAGAGATATCACCTTCTTTTGCGGTAATAATTGCATTTACTAATTGCGGCGGAATGTAGCGTTCCAATTGGCTTTTAATCCGCTTTTCTTGCAGCTTATTTTTATGGAGCATAGCATTCTCAATCGCTGCCGCTGCTATGGAAGCAAGACTCGTGGCAAATTTCAAATCTTGGGCTTTGTAATTCGCAGGTTCTTCGCTACTAATATTAATCACACCGAGGCAGCCATTCTGAGTTTTAAGTGGGACACAGATCAAAGAAATAATAGAATTTTCACCCGCTACAAAGCGCGGATCGTTCCAAACATTATTAACTATTTCCGCTTTATTGTTTAAAAGTACGCTGCCAGCAATCCCTATACCAGGAGACAACTGCATTTTAGTTTTTGACTCTTTGCCATCAGCGACAGCGATCTCCAGTTTTTGGCTTTGAGGATCGAGTAACATTACAGAAACGTTGGTAGCCTGAATCAGTTTTTGAGCTTCAAGAATTACTAATTTAGCGATTTCTAGCACATCTAAACAAGCCGTCAACTTCTCGGAAAGAGCGTAAAAAAGATTAATTTCTCGATATTTATCTAATACTTCTTTTGCTAAAGTCTTTTTTTCCAATTCTTGAGCTGCCAAATAGGTTAGTAAAGAAGCGATAGCAGCAGCTTTTGGCTCTCCTAACACCCATCCAATTACCTCTCCATCCACTTCCACAGGATATTGAGATTGACTCTGACTAGAGTCGCCCATTAATAATCTACCGTCAACAGTCTGAATACTGATTCGCGTATCTATCACACTGAGGAGAGTATGAATTAGATATAATGCTTCTTTTTGAGAAACAAGGCGTTTAAGGCTAATTTGGCTCATTTGTTTTTATATCTATCTGTATAGTATCTCCTTTATTTTCTCCTAGCATCAGGAAGAAAGTATTTTCTAAATCTTTTTCAAATCTCAGAGCTTGCAAAATCTCAGATTTTTGCCAAACATCAGCATTAGCAATAATTAAATCTGGTTTTACAGACATCGCCTTATTCCTGAACTCTTCACCCGTAAGAGCTTCTGTCACGCTGTAACCTCTCGCTTTCAATACATCGGCTAAACTTCTGACTTCTGACACATTTTCATCCACAATTAAAACTTTCTTTTTGGAAGAGCCTTGAGATAGCAGCCAGCCAATTTCTTGAAGCATAGGTTCTGAATCACTGGACTTCACAAAATAGCGATCCACTCCAATACGATAACCTCTTTCTTTATCTTCAATACCAGAATTAATAACAATAGGAATGCTCATGGTCATCGGATCGTTTCTGAGAATAGCTGCCACATCGAAACCATTCATTTCCGGCATCATCACATCTAAAATAATTAAGTCTGGTAGTTCCTGTTTAGCCATGACTACTGCTTCCTTACCGTCTTTTGCTTCCTTGACGATGTAACCTTCTGCCTCTAATTGTTGTCTTAGTAGTTGACGGAGGTTAGCCTCATCATCCACAACTAGAATAGTTTTCTTCTGTTCATTGCCACCCAGTGTAGCATTAGAAACACGATCTCTCAACTGTTTAAGGAAGGTAGTCATGTCTAGCTTCTTGAGGCTCGATTCTGCTTCTTCTGCTGGCTTTAAGGGCAATATAAACGAGAAATTACTGCCCTTACCCAACTCACTTTCTACCCAAATTTTGCCGCCATGATGCTCTATAATTTGCTTACAAATCGGCAGGCCTAGACCAGTACCTTTAGGTTTATCTGTTAAGGTTTCACCGACTTGCTTAAACTTTTCAAATACTTTTGGTTGATCGGCTTCGCTGATTCCCATACCTGTATCGATGATGCTAATCTTAATTTTATCGCCGATTTTTTTTAGCTTGGCAAGTTACAAAGCCTTTATCGGTAAACTTGATGGAATTAGAAAGCAAATTAATCATTACTTGAATCAATTTATCCCGATCTCCAACCAACTCAGGTAGATTCTCTTCTATATCTTTAATTGGCTCTAGTCCTTTATTTTCAAACAGAGCAAAAGTTGCCGCAATTGCTCTATCGATCAAATCATCTACCTTCATTGGTTGCATCTTCCAATCTATCTTACCTGCCTCCATTTTGGCAACATCTAAAAGGTCATTGATCAGGTCTGTTAGCCGTTGACCTTCGCTAACAATAATCTGAAGATTATCTCCTACTTGTTTCACGGCCCGCTGAACTTTTTTATCCTCTGTCACCACGATTGGGAAGACATTCTCCTCTAATTTCTTCTGGATAAGTTTAGCAAAACCTAGAACAGAAGTAAGGGGAGTTCGTAGTTCGTGAGAAACGGTAGAAATAAAATCTGTTTTCATCTGATCTACTTCTTTTTCCGCAGTAATATCTCGAATCAAAATTACGGAACCAATATAAGTTGGAGCTTGGCTATCCGATGCAGATTTTTTAAGAATTGCAACTGCGGAACCCTTAGCAAATCTGCCACCTTGTAGCGCTAACTCTACAGTTGAAATTTCGTGAGGAGGCTGTTTAGTATTATCTATCAATTTAGATACTTCACTCCCGAATATCTCCTCAGTAAATTTACCTGTTAAATCGAGGCGATCGAGGGCGAACATATTAGTAAGAGCTGGATTAAAACGAGTGATTCTCCCGTTATAATTTGTGACTAACAAGCCATCAGCAATTGTATCGATAATTGAGGCTAGATAACTCATAGTATCTTGAAGTTCTGCTGTAGCTGCTGTCACCCGTTGTTCAAGAGTTTGACTGTAATTTGAAAGCTTTTGATTGGAAAGCTTTAGTTGACCCGTCATCTGGTTAAAAGCTTGTGCCAAAATCCCAATTTCATCCTCGGTGAGAACTGGTGCTGAGGAGTTCAAATTCCCGCTAGCTACCTCTATTGCAGTGTTGGCAATCGCCAGAATTGGCTGAGTAATCCGGCGCGACATCAGATAAACTGCTACTAATAAAATACCAGCCGAACTCAATCCAATCAGCAAGATTTCTCTGGCTAGTCTGTTGGCGGGTTCAAAAGCTTCTGCTTGGCTCATTTCTGCTAGTAATGCGAGATTTTGATTGGTGAGCCAACGATAGTTACTAATAACTGGAACTTTTTTATAGTTTTTATAAAGCCCTTGACCGTTGTTTTTGGCAAGCGCGGCATCAATACCAAAGCTATTCACACCTTCGTCTGAGTTTGTGTTTTTTTCATCCCCTGATATAAAGATATTTCTATTATTGGCTCGACCCACCAAATAAGTTTCTCCTGTCTTGCCCAATCCAGTTTTTTCCCTAATTAAGTCGTCTACACCTTTAAGATCCAAGTTAACAGCAATCGCACCCATTTTGACACCATTTCTATCTAAAATTGGGGTGGCAAAAGTGATGGCAGATTTTCCATTTGAGGCGTAAAAATTGGGAACAACTGCATTAGCACCTTCACGAGTAAAATAAGTGGTGGGATCTCCTAAAGGTCTAAATTTACCTTGAATATTCGTGTTTTCTCCATAAACAAATACCACAAATCCTCCATTCGTGGTAATGAGAACACTTTGCAAACTTGGTTTAACAGCAATTATATCTGAAAAATATTTTGTGAGGCGCTCGACAGCTATTTTATAGCTGGGATCTAAGTTATCTACAGTTAGCAAAATAGCTATTTGTTGTTGTATTTCTGGCAATTGGCTCATTAAAAGCACATCCTTGCGTTGAGTTTCAACCCATTGATTAAGTTGAAATTCCTTCAGGGAAGTGGCCACCGTTAAACGATCTTGAACAGATTGCTGTAAAGCATCTTTAGCACGAGTATAAGCAGCCCAAGCCACAATACTCACCGTCACCACTGACAATACTGAAAAATAGCTGACAAGTTGATTTAGTAGGCTGCGTTTCCAAAACTTCATTGTTTACCTCCTAATAAATAATGTTAATAGTTAACTATTAACACGATCGCTCTAACTTCATTTCCATTCAGCAAAAATCTGTTCAATCTTGGCTATTGCTTCGTCTCCAGCTTGCTCAGGTGATAGTCCATCTTTAACAATACTCAGAATAGCCTTAGACCAAATATTCTGAGAAAGCACCTCACTGTAAGCAGGATTAAATACTTCATAGCTAGGGCGAGTCAAGCCATTAAGTTGCTTAATTGCTATGGGTATGTGCGGATCTGTGGGATTATTCCAATAGGAATCCTGCAAAAGTTTTGGCATTACGGGAATGATTCGCCCCTTACCTCCCTCTTTAAGAAACTGATTTAAGTTTTCCGGTTTCAGCAAATAGGAAAGAAAACTTTTAGCTTCGGCTTTATGTTGAGAAGCTTCAAATATAACTATCTGCTTAACACCTAATATAGAAGTGAGTTCCCCTCCACCTGGCTTTTCTGGCCAACCTCTCGTTACCATTTTATTAAGATAAAGATCCGTCGATAGTTTATTGTATGGATTCTGCTCCAACTTTTGAGTTAAAGGAATTGACAGCGTACCATTAGCCGTCATTAGCGATTGACTTTCCAGAAAACTGACATTATTGCCAGAGTCTTTCCATTCTACAGAACTAGGGGGTACATAGCCATCTTTGTAAAAGTTAGCGTACTGTTTTAATGCCTTAATTATCCCCTCGCGGTTGGCGGGATCTTTCAGCAATAAATTACCATCTTTATCTAAGATTTTTACATTATAGGCTTCCAAAAATTGTTGGAAAATTAAAAAAGTATCAGTACCCAAAGCTGACATAGTTAAACCCAAGCCATAGATATCTGACTTACCATTTTGGCGTAAACTATCCTGAGCTTGTTTCCAATATTGCCAGAAATTATCCCAATTAGTAGGAATTTCTTGCTCGTTTAAACCACTTTCTTGTAGGAGATTTCGCCAGTACAAAATATGTGTTGCCTGCTGTCCTATTGGTAATGAATAGTAAGACCGTTTTTTAGATATATTATTCTGAAAATATACGGCTTCTAAAGCCGTAGGATTGTACAAATATTTAAGAGGATTAATCAGATCGGAGACATCAGCTAACTGATTTTGCCACGCCAAACTAGGAATCAAATTTGTTTCTGCCGTTGCACTATAAAGCACATCAGGAGGATTACCATCCTTGAGTGCTTTTTGCGTCTCAGCATCAATGTTATTGAGCGGTATTAGTCTTAATTCAGCTTTTTTACCGCTTTCTTTTTCCCATCGATCTATGAGTCTTGCTACTACCTCATTCTCTTCTGGTAAAAATCCTTGCGACCACCAAATTCGGAAACTTTGATTTTGGTGTGGTAGTGAATTTTCCGCGAGATTTGTCGGAGTATTATGGCTACAAGTAGCTAACCCAAAAAACAGTAAAAACAGTAATATTAATGTAAATACCTGCTTACGCATTGTCTTTCTCAACCTCATTAGATAAGATGTTTATTTTTAATTTAGACTTGGAAATAGCCCTTTTGTTTTCTATGAGCAATAACTTCATCCACATTAAAATAAAGTTGCTAACCAATCGGCAATAACACCATAAATCAACGTCTTTACTATACTTTTGAGTCATTGAGTAATATGCTTGAGCTATAGCTTTTTGATACTTAGGTTCAAGTTTTCCTGCTCCAATGAGTTGCGTTTCTGCTTTTGCCAAAATTCTACAAAAACTTTCTACTAACAGGGCTCTATTAGACGTAGAAACTGTCACATTGCCATATTTGCGATATACTGAATAAGAACCTGGTTGGTAGATGATTTTCGCTCCTTTTATGAGTAAAGAAATCAGAAAATCTCGATCTTGTCCGCATTTTAAGGTTTCATCCCATTTAATGCTATTAACAATGGTACTTTTCTTAAAAAGATAGGCAATTGGAGGTAAGCAGCCATAAGCCAACAAAGATTCTAACACATCCTTACAATTTCCAGAAACTCCGAAAATATTGACAGGTTCCTGGAGAATTTCTCCATTCTCTAAATGATACTGATAATTCACATCTCCATAAACAATATCTGCCCCTGTTTCCTCTAAAAATTTAACTTGCCGTTCAATTTTATCAGGAAGTAAATAGTCATCAGCATCAAGATATTGAATGTATTCACCCCTGGATAATTCCATCCCCCTATTTCTCGCATAATTTCCGCCTCTATTTGGCCCAGTTTCCCAAGTTAGTTTACCATTGTAACTTTTGAGCGCCTCTAAGCTTCCATCGGTAGAACCATCATCAATTACAATTACCTCAATCAGCTTGTAAGACTGCTGAAAACAGCTTTCTATGGCTGCTATCAGCCATTTCTCAGCGTTAAAGCAAGGAACAATAATTGATACAAGCTTTGCCATAATTTGCTGTTAATTTCAGGCTGAAACTTAGGGTAAAACCATGCTTATTTCAAATAGGGATGGAATTTTTCAGTAAAATACACCCATTGACTGTCATTTTCCAGACTTAATCTAGCACCCTCGACTAATGCTGTCGATACCAAAGCATCTCGAAATGTCGGTCGCCGCCCTTCAAAATCAGCAGGGGAATTATTTCCTTCTACAATCGATGCGACATCTTTAAGAAATTGAGTGATGCTGTCTATGCCATACCCTCGATATTCAGTATACTCGCTATCCAGCCTCCTATAAGGCTGACAGAAGTACGGGTTAATATCTTCTATCCCCCCTAAGTCAGTTATAGTCTGAACGCCCCGTTTTGTTTGGTCGCTTTCAAACCTCCCTGCGGTACCGATCGCCTCAATTTTTTGCTGAGACATCGCACCATTGCAGTTAGGATCGATCCAATTGGTCAAAATCGTAGATGTAAAGCCCTGCGACCATTCAATCAATACCTGAATCGCATCATAGCTGGAAATGCCGCGTTGCGACAGCCAGTTTTTTTGTCCAGTAGCAACAATTCGGCGGGGTAAAGCTTGAGTGACAAAATAAATCAGATCGGCGTAATGTACACCTAAATACTGAAAAATATTAGTATCCGCGACCCAGGCAGAAAAAGTTTCGCTCGGAATAATTTTGCGCTGGCTAAATTCTACATGAAAGTACAGCGGATCGCCAATAGAACCATCAGCGATCGCTTGGCGAAGTTTCAAATTAGCTAAATCCCAGCGTTTATGAAACTCCACAGCTCCGTAAACTCCATATTTTTCCGCAGCTTGGATCGTTTGCTCTGCATCCGCTACAGTTGGTGATAGGGGTTTAACCACCAGTACGTGCTTGCCACTGGCGATCGCAGCTAAAGCCATCTCTGTATGCAAATGATCCGGCGTAGTAATAATTACCGCGCCTGGATCGGGTAAATTGGCGATCGCCTCTCGATAAGCATTGCCATCCGTGCAATTCCCCATCGGGTAACGCACACAAGGCATTTCTATCCCCATTAACTCCTGAAGCTCACCAAGCTTAGCATCAAAAATAGCAAAAGACTCAGCGGACTTACTAGCAACTAACACCCGATCGATCGTCCCCGCCTGATATTGCTGCATTACCGCTGGTAACACAGTTCCATAACCCTTGGTACTGCGGCCGCAAACATACATACCAGTACCAATTATCAACAGATTCAGCTTTTTCTGCTCAGTATTCAATGACATATCTACAACCAATAATTATGCTTGCTGATAAGTGGTCGAAGATAATTAAACGTAGGGTGGACTCTATTATCCTATCCAATCAAGATAAATCTCTTCACAGGATATGTACCCATTCTACTACTTTACTATACAATATCCAGTTAATATTACGTCAATATTCGGGAAATTGATAGTTTTCTTAGTATATACTCTTACTCCCTCAACTTCTCAATATCTAATCCGCTATGTTAAGTTTAGACAATCCCCTAGTCAAACTCTATGCCACTCTGATTGGATGGGTATTGACAGGATTTATCCTCGGTCGCTATCTACCCAAAGGAGCCTCGACAGGCTTAGGAAAATTCCTATTTTTCTGCGGCGCACCATTTAGTATTATTGCTTTCATGCGTCGTGCTAACCTCTCTGGATACCTAATAATTTCTCCCTTAACAGCGTGGACTGCTTTGTTTGTAGGGGCAGGATTAGCTTGGATTTGGATCGATTTAGGAGTCAACGACGAGCGCCTGCAAGCTATTTCTCGCGGCCTCACAAATCCCAAAAATGTTGACAGCAGGGCAACATTTGAGGAAGATAGCCGAGCGATAAAAAGTGCTTGGAGTAAACCAACTCAAGGCAGTTTTTTATTTGCAATGATGGTGGGAAATACGGGATTTTTAGGTTTTCCCATTATTTTGTCTTTAGTGGGAGCAGACTACTTTGCTTGGGCTTTGTTTTATGACTTAAGTATTACTCTCGGTATCCATGTATTCGGCGTAGCACTAGCAGCTTATTACGGTACTGCACCCAAGATCGAAGGTTGGAAAGGCCCCCTTTTGACAATATTAAAAAATCCTGCATTATGGGCTTTTGGGATTGGCTTAGTCGTGCGAATTCTGCCACTACCTCCACAAGCGGATAAAATATTGCAGACGGGTGCTTGGACAGTAATCACTTTATTCTTAATTATGATTGGGATACAATTGAGTAAGCTTTCATCTTTTCATAATCTCAAACAGGGATTGACTTGTCTCGCTATTAAAATGTTGTTAACGCCTTTGGTTGTTGGCACGGGCTTAATGTTTTTTGGCATCACTGGCCCGCCCAGACTTTTGTTAGTTTTGCTGATGGGTATGCCTCCAGCTTTTATCACTACTTTGTTTGCAGAAAAATATGGTTTAGACCGAGATTTGGCAGTAACTACTGTAGCAATTGGCTGCGGAGCTGTGTTATTTACTATCCCTATATGGTTATGGCTATTTGGGTTTTAAATATAGGCAGGAGGCAGGTGGCAGGAGGCAGGTGGCAGAAGGCAGGAGGTAGGTGGCTTTTGTAATACTAATTCTCCTAAAAATAGGACTTACATAAAACTATAATTGGGAGAATTTGTACAAATAAATGTAGCCATATCATTACGAACGAAGTGAAGCAATGACGATAGAAGCATAAGTAGTTGGGCATAAATAAACGTAGTCATGTCATTGCGAACGAAGTGAAGCAATCACCTAGTCCCTGAGATTGCTTCTGTTTGCTTCGTTCCTCAGATTGCTTCGTACCTCAGATTGCTTCGCTTCGCTCGCAACTGCGCTTCGCTTGACGCGCTGCGCTTGACTCGCAATGACGAGAGAAGTATAAATAACAAGACTTACGCACACAACCAAAGAAACCGGGTTTTTTGAGAAAAATCCTTGGTTGTGACCCACAGATTCTCTCGAAAACCCGGTTTCTGGGACTCTATGCGTAAGTCCTAGATAATTTAAACTGAGAAATTATGCAGTTTTGTTAGCGCGGCGGCGACGTGCGGCGATTATTCCACTAGCACCCAAGGCTAAACCTGCCATTGTCATCGGTTCGGGTACTGCTTCTGCTGCTCCACCTATTACTTTAAAGTCAGGGCCATTATCGCCAAGGGAGCCGTTAGTGCTCACTTGAATTGCACCAATCGGGCCGCTCACTCCTAAATCTGCTAAGCTAACACCCCATGCGCCCACATTTTGAGAACCGCCAATTTCTTGGGTGTTAATACTATATCCAGCCTTTCCCCAACTACTGGAATTAAGAGTTAGAAGATTTCCAATCAGGTTTCCCATAGCATCCAAAGCTTGAACTCTAAGGGTGCTATTCATACCCCGTTCCCAGAAGAATAAGTTTGCTACTGCTGTAGTAAACGATAGGTTAAGTTTAAACGAACCCGCATCTTCAGTGTCGATAATGTTGTTAAGGTTATTGTTGCCAAGATAAGCAGCCATTTCGCTTCCAGTTGGGTTCTTAATTCCCGATACATCTACTGCTTGTCCATTAACTATCGGGGAACTGGCGTTATCACCTTTATCTGTACTGGCTGCGCCGCTATTATCGTTACTTTTTGTCTTATCTTCAGGGTTGCTTGTTTGCGTATTCGGGTTTAAACCACTTTTAACTGGTGTATTGTTGATGATGTCTACAGCCTTGACGAAAGCAAAATCGCTGGTTGTTTTACCGCCGTATGTAACTGACTTTAACCAAATATCACTTTTAGCATCTGGTACGCTGGGAGTTGTCAAGTTAGTTGTAAAATTAAATGCCTTAGCTGGTGATTGAAATGCAAGCGTGCCTAAAGTAGCAGCAAGAGTAGCTAAGGTTGGGAGTAGTTTGGTATTCATGGTGATTAGTGATAAGTGGGTGAAAATTTGCTATATTTTTATTATCTATTAATTTTTGATTAGTGTTCCTATAGAGGTCAGTTTTAGGAGAATCTTCATTGAGGCTTCACTGCTACTTCACACAAGGTAAATTCAGGCTCTTAGTTTTTAAATGCTTTGTTTATTAAGAGAGTAACAGAGTTTAAATACTTCGGTAATTACCTTGATTTTCTTAATTCTATGAATCAATTTTGATCGTGTTTACGTATGATTGCTGAGAGTGTGAACTTGAAGATATAGAAACAATCAAAGGGAAAGCAAGACTATCTTAGATAAAATAGGGGGGTGTAACCCTTACAGGCTAAGCCTCCACACTATTCTGAACTCGCTCTGCGCCTGTCTCTGTGTACTTAGGTAGGATAGGACTTAGGCACCCAACCAAAGAAACCGGGTTTTTACGAAAATATTTCGCCCGTATCCCCAGAAGCTCTCAAAAACCCGGTTTCTGGAGCCATGAGCGTAAGCCCTAGTAAAGTTGCTTTGAGGCATTGCCATCAAGTCAGACTATGTATAGGAAGCGAGGGACTAGGGACTATAATGCTTATGGCCAGGGAAGAAAGCGCTTAAAATCTAGGGATTGCTTCTAAAAGTAACCATTTTAGCCTTTCCCCTCTTCCCATCGGTGTCAACTTAAAGTCAAACCCTGAATCCGACAGGGGTTAAAACCCCTGTCTCAAAGATCAAGTCCTCTGAAGAGGACTAATAAATTTAACAATTTTCTTCAGTCCTCTTCAGAGGACTTTAGCTATTAGACAGGGGTTTTAACCCCTGACGGGCTTTCGGCTTAAGTTGACACCAATTCCCTCTTCCCTCTTCCCTCTTCCTTCTTCCCTAGCCCCTAGCCCCTAGCCCCTAGCCCCTCGTTATAGACTATGTTCAATCGCATTCAATTCAATCCTGCTTACGCTGTCGAAGCTATAGAGCCCGATCGCGTGTTTTTTGTCTCCGAAAAAGGCGCTGGTTGGTTGCGCGATCGCCTATATCAGAAATTGGCTAGTCTGATTGATGGCGATCGCGACAGCGATAAAATTATTGATGCTATTCTTCTAGAGTTACTGGCAGACCAAGAATCCGACCCTGAAAATACGGCTTTCTTTCAAGATGCTCTCAATACCAGCATCAAAACCCAATACGCTCTGTTTCAAATGGAGAAACAGGGCTATATTCAGTTAGAAGACAATCCTCTGCCGCCGGATTTAGCCATCTTCTGTCATCATCTCAATATTGCCCCTGCTGATGTGCAGCAGCGATTGCAATCGACCAAAGTAGCTGTAAAATCATTCAGTTCAGTTCCGGCAGAAGCCTTGATTAATCTGCTGGAATCTCTGCATATTGAAGTTGCAGAAACAGGGGATATTACCGTAGTTTTAGCGGACAATTATCTCGATCCTAGACTAGAGGAATTTAACCAAAAAGCTTTACAGTCGCAATCTACTTGGATGTTAGTTAAACCCTTGGGGATAACTCCTTGGCTCGGCCCCATATTTGCCCCGGAAAAAACAGGTTGCTGGCATTGTTTAGCTAAACGATTACAAGACAACAACCCTGTGGAAAGTTTTATCGAAAGGCATAAAGACATTCCCCCCATCAATCCTCCCCTTGCTACTCTCAATTCTACTAAACAAACTGCCCTGAGCATGGCAGCTACGGAGGTGTTTAAATGGATTGCCCAAGGAGAGAATCGCAGATTAACTAGCACTCTGGTAAGTTATGATGCGATCGCGCTCCAAACTCAAGATCACATCCTCGTTAAACGTCCCCAATGTCCTACTTGTGGAGAGATGGCTAAGGGATTAGCGAAGAAACCCCGCCCCGTAGTTTTAGGACATCGGAAGAAAAACTTTACAGAGGATGGCGGACACCGTTTTTGTTCTCCAGAAGAAACCCTGAGAAAATATCAACATCATATTAGCCCGATTACTGGAGTTGTGCGGGGATTGAGTAAGATTCAAACTAATGCTCTCAATCATACCTATGTGGCTAAACATCATTTTCTCACGGTTTTTGACGATTTAGAAAACTTACAAAAAAATCTCGGCGGTCGAAGTTCTGGTAAAGGAAAAACCGATGCTCAAGCTAGAGCCAGCGGTTTTTGTGAGGCTATTGAACGGTATTCTGGAGTTTTTCAGGGAGATGAAATCAGAGAAAAAAGTAGTTACAATAAATTAGGCGATCGCGCCATTCATCCCAACGATTGCATGAACTTCAGCGAACAGCAATATCAACATCGGCAACAATGGAATGCTGAATGTCAAGGTTGGTTTCAAAAAGTTCCAGAACCCTTCGATCCAGACAGAGAAATTGATTGGACACCTGTTTGGTCTTTGACTCATCAAACCTTCAAATATTTGCCCACAGCTTATTGCTATTATGGCTATTCTCCAGGCTATCAACCTGACTGTTGGGCAGACTCTAATGGTTGTGCGGCGGGTAACACCATTGAAGAAGCAATTCTGCAAGGTTTCATGGAATTAGTCGAGCGGGATGCTGTGGCTTTGTGGTGGTATAATCGGCTTCAGAAACCCCAAGTCGATCTAGATAGTTTTGACGATCCTTATTTCCCAAACTTGAGACAATATTATCAAAGTATCAATCGGGAACTGACGATTTTAGACCTGACTAGCGACTTAAATATTCCCACTTTTGCGGCGGTGACGTGGAGGTGCGATCGCCCAGTCGAAGACATTGTAATCGGCTATGGTACTCATTTTGACCCCAAGATTGCTCTCAGTCGCGCTTTAACGGAAGTCAATCAAATTCTACCTAATGTTTTATTTGCTCAAGCTGATGGTAGTACCCAATATCCGGCTTCTCCCGATCCTCTAGCTGTAGAATGGTGGAAAACTGCTACTATGGCTAATCAACCCTATTTAATTCCCGATCCAAATACTACTCCTAAAGTTTGGGCAGATTATCCCGTAATGGCAACTAACGATCTCTTAGATGATGTCAAGCTTTGTCAACAAATAGTAGAAAGTAAGGGCATGGAAATGTTAGTTTTAGACCAAACTCGTCCTGATGTTGGACTGCGGGTAGCTAAGGTAATTATTCCTGGTATGCGGCATATGTGGAAGCGATTAGATGCAGGAAGACTTTATGATGTTCCCGTGCAATTGGGTTGGTTGCCAGCACCGCTTTTAGAGGATCAATTGAATCCCGTGCCAATGTGGATGTAAGCAATGCCGAGTAAAAAAAGTCTGCTTTCATTGCCTAATTTCTGGTAATTTTACTGGGTCAGGACTTAGATTATGTCCGGTTAAATGAGCGTAATTCCTGTAGGGGCGGGTTCGCCGAAATATTTGACACCCATCGAACAATCATAAAAACCCGCCCCCACCCCACGAAAAAATCAACAATTAATTAAATTTAATTGTTATTCAGCGATCATTATTCGGGATTATTCGTTGGGTGGGGGCGGGTTTTTTAAGGTTATTGGTAGGTGACATAATTGATCGGCGAACCCGCCCCTACTCCATATCCTAATAATATAATGTGAAATAAGACTTTCTCTGGTATCGTCATGCTACAACAGCGATCGCCAATTCCCCAGACAGAAACGCCTCTGCCGCCGAAGCAGACGTTGCCAACAATGTACGATCTCCCTAGTGAAGATGCGGAGGAACCTGGTTTGCCTGATGAGTTTCATAGCTGGCAACCTCAGTTGCTATCGCGCACGTTACAATTGCCAGATTATCCGAGCGATCGCATCTTTGTCGGTTCAGATTTAAACTTGTACTATGATGTCCATCATTCTCTGTGGCACAAGCGTCCCGATTGGTTTCTAGTTGTGGATGTTTCTCGGTTGTACGAAGAGACGGATTTGCGCTCTAGTTACGTGGTTTGGCAAGAAGGTACAAATCCGTTTTTAGTGGTGGAATTGCTGTCGCCGGGAACGGAAAAAGAAGATTTGGGGCAATTTGTAGAAGCGGAAGTAGATGCTACTGAGGAGAATAATGGACAACCAACGCGAGAAATACCGCCGAGAAAGTGGGATGTTTACGAGCGGATTTTGCGCGTACCTTATTATGCGGTATTTAGTCGGTATAGCGATCGCTTGCGGATTTTTAAACTCGATGGTGGGCGCTATCAAGAACTAATCCTAGATGCTGACAATCCTCGGTTTTGGATTCCCGAACTCAAATTGGGTTTGGGAGTTTGGCAAGGGGATTTTGAGGGGATTAATCGGCGCTGGTTGCGCTGGTATGATAGTGTGGGAAATTGGGTACAAACAGATGCGGAATTTGCGATCGCACAGGCAGAACGAGAACGACAAAAGCGGCTAGAATTAGCTGAGAAGTTAAAGTCGCTTTCTCTCGAACAGTTAACAATTTTGGGCATTAGCCCCTCAGATTTGGAATGATTGTCTTATGCTGAACGGATATCGAATTCTTGATGCTGATTCTCACGTTTTTGAACCCTCTCAAATGTGGGCAAAATATCTCGCCCCTGAATTTAAGCAATTTGCTCCCTCCCCAGATATGAGAATTCAAGGGGAAAAGATTACTAATCAGGTTTCTGAGCAAGTTGAAAAAGTTGGTAATAAGCAGATGATGGAGGCTCACCCTAATTCTTATTTGAAGCGCTTTGATGTGGAATCCCACGTTCAAGCAATGGTAGAAATGGGAGTCGATATAGCATTTGTTTATCCTACTTTTGGACTGTGGTTGTGGTCAATTGATAGTATGGCTCCAGAAGTAGCCGGAGCCTTTACTAGCGCTTACAATCACTGGTTATATGAAGAATTTTGTAGTTACGATCCCGACAGGTTAAAAGGTGTGGGAGCAATTAATCTTCATGCCCCAGAAAAGATGGTTGCGGAATTACATAAAATTGCTGAATTTGGATGGAAAGCGGTGTTTTTGCGCCCCAATCCAGTTAAAGGTAGACTTTTGAGTGATGTTGCCTACGAGCCATTTTGGACTGCTTGCGAAGAGTTAGGAATTGCTATTGGTATCCATGAATCCACTCATAGTTTGTTACCAACTACAGGCGCAGATCGATTTCAGACTCGCTTTGCTACTCACGCCTGTTCTCATCCTATGGAACAAATGATGGCACTTTTAGCGCTGATTGAAGGGGGAGTATTAGAACGTCATCCTTTGTTGAGAGTAGCATTTTTAGAATCGGGTTGCGGTTGGTTGCCCTATTGGTTGTGGAGATTGGATGAAGAGTATCGGAATTTACATTGGGAAGTTAGCCACAATGTTAAGATGCTGCCTTCAGATTATTTTCGTCGGCAGTGCTTTATTGCTGTTGAGCCGACGGAACCTTATCTGGGTCAAATTATCGATTACATTGGTGCTGATAATTTGATTTTTGGTTCTGACTATCCCCACATGGATCATCAGCCAGATATTGTTAACAAAATGATAGAACTTGAAGATAGTTTGTCTAAAGAAACGGTAGAAAAGATTGTTTGGGATAATCCTCGTCGTTTCTATGGCTTGTATTGATTAGCTAATAGTAGCACGTCTAGTCTAAAATGTTGGGTTATCCCAGTTCCTAGAGACGTTCCACCGGAACGTCTCCACTACATATCCCAAAGAAAGAAAATTAGCGGCAATGATTGACCACGATCGCTTATTTAAAGAATTGATAACTACCTTTTTCTGGGAATTTATCCAGTTATTTTTCCCAGAAGTAGCTGCTTATCTAGACCAAGATTCGATTACTTTTCTGGACAAAGAAGTATTTACTGATATCACTGCCGGAGAAAGATACGAAACCGATATTGTTGCCCAAGGCAAATTTAGAGGGCAAGAATCTTGTTTTTTGATACATATAGAACACCAAGCCCAAGAACAAGCCGATTTTGGGGAACGAATGTTTCGCTATTTCTCCCGCTTGTCAGAAAAATATCACTTACCAGTTTATCCGATCGCGATTTTTTCCTACCCTTATCCCCTTGCCCTAGAGCCCAATGCCTATCAAGTGGCATTCCCGAACAAAGTAGTGCTAAAGTTTAACTATGATGTTGTGCAACTCAACCAACTCAACTGGCGGGATTTCCTGCGACAGGAGAATCCGGTAGCGGCGGCGCTGATGGCAAAAATGCGAATTGACAAGAGCGATCGCCGTCGGGTTAAATATGAGTGTTTGCGGTTGATGGCAACATTGAAAATAAATCCAGCTAAAATGAAACTAATTGCTGGGTTTGTGGATGTTTATCTGCGGTTGAATGCAGAAGAAGAGAGATTGTTTAAGGCGGATATTGCTCAGTTGGAACCAGAAAAAGAGGCAGTAGTTATGGACATTGTGACTAGCTGGATGGAGGAAGGTTTGCGACAAGGTTTGCAACAAGGTTTGCAACAGGGTTTGCAACAGGGTGAATTAGCAATTATTCAACGTCAGCTTACACGACGAATTGGGGCTATTCCTCCAGAGTTACAAGAGAAAATCAGTCAGTTGTCTTTAGTCCAATTAGAAAACTTAGGAGAGGCATTGCTGAATTTTTCCTCAGTAGAAGATTTAAGAAACTGGCTGCAACAAATTTAATTCTAACAATTCAAAAGCGATCGCCGTCGAGTTAAATATGAGTGTTTGCGGTTGATGGCAACATTGAAAATAAATCCAGCTAAAATGAAACTAATTGCTGGGTTTGTGGATGTTTATCTGCGGTTGAATGCAGAAGAAGAGATATTGTTTAAGGCGGATATTGCTCAGTTGGAACCAGAAAAAGAGGCAGTAGTTATGGACATTGTGACTAGCTGGATGGAGGAAGGTTTGCGACAGGGTTTGCAACAAGGTTTGCAACAGGGTGAATTAGCAATTGTTCAACTCCTACTTACACAGCGAATTGGAACTATTCCCCCAGAGTTACAAGAGATAGTCAGTCAGTTATCTTTAGCCCAATTAGAAAATTTAGCCAAGGCATTGCTGAATTTTTCCTCGACAGAAGATTTAAGAAACTGGCTGCAACAAATTTAATATTCACAATTCAAGAGCGATCGCCGTCTATTCTATAGCGGTTCTCGATCTCTGTTGCATTATCAAAGGACATAAATAAATGTATCGAAGTTTACATTGAGAAGTGAGCGATCGCGTTAAGGTGCTGCTCTCAGAGTATTTTCGTCGCCAGTGCTTTATTGCCGTTGAGCCGACGGAAGCTTATCTGGGTCAAATTATCGATCGCATCGGTGCCGATAACTTGATTTTTGGTTCCGACTATCCCCACATGGATGGTCAGCTCGATATTGTTTAAAAAACGATCGCGCTCGAAAATAGTTTGTCTAAAGAAACGGTACAAAAGATTGTTTGGAACAATCCTCGGCGTTTCTACGGCTTGCATTGATTAGCCAGTAATAGCGGCAAAAATTATTGTTAAAAGTTATTAAGATATTCAAATTATCTGAGATAACTTTTGGTTTCATGTTACAATACCGTGAACTTCAGGCTCATCTACAAAAAATAAGGAGACATATTATGTACACACAGGTAAACAAAACCATTCAAAAGTCATCTATCTACGATTTTCGGATTGGATTTCAAGGCAAACAACTTTCTCAAGTTATTGCTTATATATGGCGCTGGATTGATGAGGATGCCAATAAAATAGAAACTCAAACTGCCAGAGCATTAAAAACTTATTTTGTCAAACCTAATGCCAGTTCCAATCAATCAACAGATCGCTCAAATAACCAAAGTCAAGTTAATCAAAATTTAAAACGGTTGTTTAGAGCAGATCCTAGAGCTTGGTTAGCGACATCCGAAATTCTTCGGGGAGAACGAGATGATAACAAGGAATCCAAGTTACTAATTAGTGTCTTTGGGGAAGCACGGATTAAAAATCAGGAGCTATATATTTCTCCAATGTTTAATGAAGCCGAACTTGGAGAACGCTTAGGCGGACAAAAAGGCCCTTACTATGAATTTTCAGTGGATGTATCTTCTTTTGTGGGCGTACTTCAAGATCCTACTGTAGAAACGCCCTATGCTTTTCGGTATTCGATTGCTTTTCCCCCGCGCCCGCAAATTGGTGAAGCAACAGTTACTAAAGATGAATTAAGCGATTGGATTGGGGATGAAATGACAGATAACATTTATCCCAATAACCTTTTTATTCCAGTTTCCACTAGCTGATTAGTGAAGAGACTAGGAATCAGCTTAGGCTAACAGCAAGCAATAGAAGAAGGGGCGATAAACTACCCTTCTTCATCTTCTTCGTCTAAACTTAATAAATAAAAGATAACTCTCCGATCTGTTCATAATTTTTTACATTAAAACAATCCGTAAATCCACTGAGGCAACCATTGATAATTCTATGTCAAATCTAGTATCTGTGTAACTGGCGATACAAAAATAGATTGACTTTATCGATCGCCGCTTAGCTTGACACAACAATTAAAATCTATTAGTATATTAATTAGTTGACCCAAAAAATACCAGGAGAATCATACTATGGTGGGAGCGAGACAGTTTATTGCCAACGCTGGAATCGTTGCAGAAGCTATTGCAAAATCAAAACATGGTTGTGACTCAAATAGTCCTGACTCAAACGTAACAGGTAACTTTGTCAAAAGAATTTTAGTCCAATCCAAAAAACTTTCTCATCTCATTGTTCATATATGGCTCAACAGGCCAGGGGCTTCAGAACTAGACAAATATTTTAAACAATCGCAAAATCTGAGTAAGCTTTTACTAGCTAGCGATCCTAATTCAGTTGAATACAAATTACTGAGGAATATTTTTCAACCTCAAGATATTCCTATCTTCAACGAAGAGGAAGGCTTTTATTACTCATTTAAAGTTACTGTAAATCAATTTGAGGGGAGTTTAGACGATCCTTTACCTGGTCAGGCTGCTAACCCAGGAGAGAAAGGAGTGTTTACTATGTGGATACCTTACCCCCCACGTCCAGAAATTTCTACAGATCCAATTGCCTCACTTCATCCATCTGAGTTAGAAGAGTGGTTGAAGTCTCCTGTAAATCATCCCCCCTACTTTTATGCCGCAAATCCTTACATTCCTACATCCACTACCTGATCCAAGCTAATTAACTTCTAGCTAGGTATGAATGGGATCATTAGGTGAATTGTACATTACCATCAATTCAATCTCAACAATTTAAAGAAATCAAACCCTAACAAGCTAGAAGCTTAACCCGCGCTACAATAAAGGCGGGTTTTTTCCTTTTCTTACAAAAATAAAAAATTATGATTATCAAAGATCCTCAAAACCTCTTACCAACTCAAATTCAAAACAAGTGGGAAATGCCAGACATGGTACTGGAAATACCCCCTCATGGCATTCCCTTGGATATCAAAAGTATTGAGAGGCTTTTAGCGGCAATACAATCCGGTGAACAGGCAGTAGCCTTTAAGCCAACACTGCCTATTGCTTCCGAATTGGGTTTACCTCCCTATCCTGCCCTCGCTTATTTATATCCCCAGGAATTTAGCGATCTATCAAAACAGTTATTTCAAGAAGTTGAAAATCAAGCTGGCGGAAATTATTTCAACTCAATTCCCTTTACTTTTATTTCAGAAACCGATATTGATGAGCAACTACATTATTTTGCCAATTATTACGGGATAGCAGTCAAACCTGCCTATGTGAGGGTAATTGTGGGGAATACTTGCAATCTGAAATGCGTCATGTGTCCCTATCATAGCGCTGTGCTGAAACCCACCCATACCACCGATTTCTTCACTGGCAATAAAGCCATGTCGTGGCAGATGATGGAGAAAATTGCTAGGGAATGCGGAGAAAAGAAAATCGCAATTTTAATCGGCAGCGTAGAAGAGCCATTGCTGCACCCCAAGCTAGTAGATTTCGTGCAACTATGTCGGCAACAGGGAGTTCCCAGGATTCACATCACCACCAACGGCCAACTGCTGAATGAAGAGATAGCACAAGAATTATTGCAGGCTGGGTTAACCAGTATTGATATTAGCATTGATGCCGCCAACCAAGAAACTTATACTAAAGTCAGGGGGGCGAACCTGAGCCGAGTTGAATCTAATGTGCTACAGTTCATTCAACTGCGCGATCGCCTGAGAGTGGGTTGTGAAGTCAGGACATCTTTCGTCAGAAATCAGGGCGTTACCAGGGAAGAAGAGGAACAATTCCGAGAGCGGTGGCTTGCCAAAGCTAACAGCGTTTTTGTTTTGAACGTAGCTAAATACGAAGAGACAAATATGCGTCTTGCCAATATCAATAACACTGTAGAAAGCCCACTAGAATATTACCTCCAAAAAGCTCAAGGTCGCTGGGCTTGTCTATTTCCCTTTATGGAAATGGCTATTTTGCCCGATGGTAGGATATATTATTGTATTGAAACCCTATTTAGGTTAGGTTTCGACGGCGATATTGAGAGCTTGGGCGATTACAATCAACAAACTCTCCAAGAAATTTGGCAGGGAGATTTATTTAACCAACTGAGGCGGGATTTAATTCTGAATCAGTTAGAACGTAGATCGGCCTGTAAAAATTGCGATATGTGGAAATCTCAGGTTATTGCTAGATCCGCTAAAGATGGAATTTTGGCAATGACGACTACGGTAACTGAAATTTACCAATATATGAGGTAAAAAAAGACCCCCCCTAGCCCCCCCTTGTAAAGGGGAGGAACTGGAAAAGCCCCCTTTCTAAGGGGAGGAACCGGACAAGCACCCTTTCTAAGGGGAGGAACCGGACAAGCCCCCTTTCTAAGGGGAGGAACCAGAAAAGCCCCCTTTCTAAGGGGAGGAACCAGAAAAGCCCCCTTTCTAAGGGGGTTGGGGGTAGAGTATTGTAGGGTGCGTCAGTCCAAAGTGTTTCCCGTTTAAGCGTAAGCGATCACTTTACTCGCACCCTACTTGCTTCGTTAGTCGTTGTAAAATATAGCGGTTCTCAATTATATAGGTACGCAAAGACCCCCCCTAGCCCCCCCTTGTAAAGGGGAGGAACCGGAAAAGCCCCCTTTCTAAGGGGAGGAACCGGAAAGGCCCCCTTTCTAAGGGGAGGAACCGGAAAAAGCCCCCTTTCCCTTTCTAAGGGGAGGAACCGGAAAAAGCCCCCTTTCTAAGGGGAGGAACCGAAAAAGCCCCCTTTCTAAGGGGGTTGGGGGTAGAGCCCCCTTTCTAAGGGGGTTGGGGGTAGAACACCCTACTTGCTTCTATTAAAAAATCCCTAAACTACCCAGATTAAATATTGAGCAACTTATGAGCGTAACAAATTATCAGATCGGTGAACAAATCCATGAAAGCGAGCAATCTTTAGTCTATAGAGGTATTCTTCTCTCTGAAAATTTACCAATTATTATTAAAATCCTTAAGGATAACTATCCTAGTATCTCTGCTTTCACTCGTTACAAGCAGGAATATGAAATTATCCGCTCTTTAAATAGCGATCGAGTTATCAAAGCCTATCAATCTCAACGCCATCAAAATAGCCTAGCAATACTTTTAGAAGACTTTGGAGGTAAATCCTTAAAATCTTTAATTTCTGAGCGCCAGTTTACTCTAAAAGAATTTCTCACCATTGCCATCGAGATAGCGGAAAGTTTAGCAGCTATTCATGCAGCAAATATTATTCACAAAGACATTAACCCTTCCAATATTGTCTATAACCAAGAAACCAAACAACTCAAAATCATTGACTTTGGAATTGCTACCCGTTTATCTGAAGAAAACCAGACGGTTCGCAACCTAAATCAACTAGAAGGTACTTTAGCTTATATAGCGCCAGAGCAAACTGGCAGAATGAATCGAGGCATAGATTATCGCAGCGATTTTTATTCCCTCGGTGTCACGCTCTACGAATTGCTAACCCACCAATTACCTTTTCCAACAACTGACCCCATTGAGTTAGTGCATTGCCATATTGCTCAACAACCCGCAGCCTGTCAAGAGATAATATCCACTATTCCTGAAGCAGTTTCTAACATTGTGATGAAATTGTTAGCTAAAACTCCAGAAGAAAGATATCAAACCGCCTGGGGACTCAAAGCAGATTTAGAAACCTGCCTAAATCAACTGCAAACTACAGGTCAAATTTCTGTCTTTCCTCTAGGCAATCGAGATATTTCCGATAAGTTTCGGATTCCTCAAAAACTCTATGGTCGGGAACAGGAAGTTACTCAACTGTTAACTACCTTTGAACGAGTTAGCCAAGGCAGCACCGAAATATTGATGGTTTCTGGTTATTCAGGGATTGGCAAGTCAGCCTTAATCAATGAAATTCATAAACCTATCGTCCGTCAGCGCGGATACTTTATCAGTGGAAAATTTGACCAGTTAAAGCGGGATATTCCTTATGCAGCAATTAGCCAAGCCTTCCAAGACTTAATCCGGCAACTTCTGAGCGAACCTGCTACCAAATTGCAAACTTGGAAAGAACGCATTATAGAAGCATTGGGACTTAACGCTCAAGTCATTATTGATGTCATTCCAGAACTAGAAAAAATTATTGGCAAACAACCCCAAGTCGAACAATTAGGCGCGACTGAATCTCAGAATAGATTTAATTTGTTTTTTCAAAGGTTTATCAGCATTTTTTGCAAACAAGAACATCCATTAGCGATTTTTCTGGACGATTTGCAATGGGCAGATTTACCCTCTCTGAATTTATTTGAACAATTAACAACTGAACCCAATAGTCAATACCTGTTGACGATCGGAGCCTACCGGAATAACGAAGTCAATGCCACTCATCCTTTAATTCTCACCTTAGAAAAAATCCAAAAATTAGGTGTTAATATTAATAATATTATCCTTTCTCCTTTAACAACATCACAGGTTAATCAATTAATTGCCGACTCCCTAAGTAGTTCAATAAAAAATTGCAAAAATTTAGCAGAATTGGTGAGTAGTAAAACTCAAGGAAACCCATTTTTCTTAACCCAGCTATTGCAATCTCTATACAAGGATAATTTATTTTCATTTAGTCAAAAACAAGGAGGCTGGCAATGGAATATTGCAGAAATCCAAGGTATTCAGATAACTGAAAATGTAGTTGATTTAATGATTAAAAAAATTCAAAAACTGAATAAAAATACGCAAGAAGCTTTAAAAATAGCTGCTTGTATTGGAAGTAGATTTGATTTGGAAGTTCTCTCTGTCGTCAATACTAAATCTCAAGCTGATACAACTAAAGACCTTTGGCCTGCTATCCAAGAAGGTTTGATTTTACCATTGAATGAAAATTATAGAATTCCTTTGCTCTGGAATCAAGAAGAAATATCTGAAGATACTTTAGTAATCTCTACTAATTCTATTCCTCAGTATCCAGATTCAATACCCTATAAATTTTTGCATGACCGAGTTCAACAAGCTGCCTATGCGCTGATTCCTGAAACAGAAAAAAAAGCAGTTCATTTGCAAGTGGGAAGATTATTACTAGAAAATACGAAAGAAGATTTGTTAGAAGAAAATCTTTTTGAAATTGTCAATCAATTCAATGAGAGCTTGGAATTAATTACTGAACAGTCAGAAAAATACGAGTTAGCTAAATTAAATCTTCGTGCAGGTCAAAAAGCCAAAATATCAACAGCCTATGCACCTTCCCTAAGATATTTAGAGGTTGGGTTAGGACTGCTTGCTCAAGATAGTTGGGAATCCCAATATAGATTAAGCCTAGATATTCATCTGGAAACATTAGAATCTCTTTACTTAAATGCTAAATTTGAGCAGATTGAAAAGATATCTGGAATTGTCCAGCAAAAAACCAAAGGAATTCTTGATAGAGTGCGGATGTATCAGGGAAAAATCATGTTTTATTATGATACATTTCAGCATAAAAAAGCGATAGAAACTGCTGTTACAGCTTTGGCAGAATTGGGAATAATCATACCTCAAGAAACAGTCGAAATCCAAAATAGAATTAACAAAGAGCAAGAGTCTTTAACATTACTTTTAAAAGAAATACAGGTTGAAGATTTATTTGATCTGCTGCCACTAAAGGATGAGTATAAAATTGCTGCTATATCGATCATTCACCACATTTTACCTACTACAGTTACTACGAATTTTTTATTGCTTTTATTGATGCTATTAACACAGATGAATATTTGCGTAAAATATGGAAATCCTCCATTAGCTGCATATACTTATAGTTTTTATGCTGGATTTATTTTGTGTGGAGTAACAAGGGATATTGATCTCGGATATAAGTTTGGTCAACTATCTATAAAGTTAATGAGCCAAGCTAATATTTCCCAATTAGAAGTTGTTGTTACACATTTATACTATGGTTTTATATGGCATTGGAAAGAGTTTTTGAGAAGTACATCGACACAAGAAAAGCTTCTTACTGCTATTCAAAGAGGTATAGATTCAGGAAATAACGAATATGCTGGTTTTTTAATTTCAACTTATTGTTTAATAATTTTCTTTGAAGGAAATAATTTGGAAGATGCTAATGAAAACTATGTAAAATATACTAAATTAACTAAGCAATTAAACAAAGATTTTAGTTTTACTTATTTGAAGATTTTTCATCAAGTCATCATTACTTTGACAAGGATATATAACCCAGAATGTTGCTTGGTCATTGGCTCTACCCAAAAAGAAGAAAATGAACATTTAGAAAATTGGATTCAAAGTAACAATGGATGGCTCTTATTTATTGCTAATTTTTCTAAAACACTTTTGTATTATTTATTTAAAGATTATGGTCAAGCTGTCTGCCAAAGTATGGAAGCTCAGAAATATGTCCAATCTTGTGGTTCGTATTTGCCTGCTCCACAACATAATTTTTATTACTCTCTAGCTTTACTAGGCGCGTATAACAATTGTGAAATAGAAAAGCAAAGAGAATTTCTAAAGCAGCTAGAAGAAAATCAGCATTTGATGAAACTCTGGGTCGAACACTGCCCAGAAAATTTTCAAAATAAATACGCTCTTGTCGAAGCCGAAAAAGCCCGCATTCTAGGTCAAAACTGGGAAGCACAACAACTTTACGAACAAGCTATCCAAGGTGCTAAAAAATCAGAATTCATCCACGAAGAAGCCCTAGCCTACGAACGCGCCGCAGAATTCTATCTATCACTAGGCAGAGAAGAAATCGGTCAATTGTATCTCAGAAATGCTCATTATTGCTACACCCAATGGGGAGCCAAAGCCAAAGTTACAGCCTTAGAAACAGAATATCCCCAGTTGCGAGTACGCATAACCAATAGAACAGATACTAACCGCACCAGTACCACCTCTACTGGTAGCAATGGAGAAGTCCTAGACTTAACAACCGTCATCAAAGCCTCCCAAGCTCTCGCCGGAGAAATTGTCCTAGAAAAATTACTAGCCAAACTAATGCAGTTTGCTATTGAAAATGCCGGCGCTCAAAAAGGATATCTGATTTTAGTCAATAACAATAAATTAACGATTGAAGCCGCTAGAGAAGTAGGCAAAGATGAAGTCACCGTCTTGCAATCCCAGTCAGTAGAAACCACTGACCTACTCCCCCAAGGAATTATTAACTATGCCATGAGAACCCAAGAAGATTTGGTACTGGGTGATGCAACTAACCAAGGACTTTTTATCAACGAACCTTATATTGTTGAAAATCAACCCAAGTCAGTTCTCTGCACTCCCATCATCAATCAAGGCAAACTAATCGGACTACTTTACCTAGAAAATAATCTTACCACCGATGCCTTTACTGCCGATCGCTTAGAACTGCTAAGAATTCTGTCATCCCAAGCAGCAATTTCCATTGAAAATGCTCTCCTCTACCAAACCTTAGAGCAAAAAGTTGAAGAACGAACTGCCGAATTAGCCCAGGCGAATACAGAGATTGTCAAACTAAATGAACGCCTCAAAGAAGACAATTTGCGAATGAGTGCCGAACTAGATATTACTCGCGAATTACAACAAATGATTCTGCCCAAAGAGTGGGAATTGCAACAAATTCCGGGTCTGGATATCGCCGGATTCATGGAACCAGCTACCGAAGTCGGCGGCGACTACTATGACGTGCTCAATCAAGATGGACGGATTAAAATCGGCATTGGCGATGTCACCGGTCACGGACTAGAAAGTGGTGTGGTAATGATTATGGCGCAAACTGCGGTACGAGCATTATTAGCGAATAATGAAACTGACCCAGTGCGCTTTTTAAGTGCCGTCAACCAGACAATTTACGGTAACGTCCAGCGGATGAATGCCGATAAAATGCTGTCTCTGGCTTTACTAGACTATCAGGATGGTACTGTACGCATCAGCGGACAACACGAAGAAGTAATTTTAATCCGTGCCGATGGTAGCCTAGAACTGATTGATACAATGAATTTAGGTTTTCCAATTGGCCTGGAATCAGATGTTGCTGATTTTATCAGTGAATTAGAAATAGTCTTAAATCCTGGGGATGGAATTGTCCTCTATACAGATGGCATCACTGAGGCGGAAAATCCTGAGAAGGAACTATACGGACTAGAAAGATTGTGTGACGTAGTTCGTCAGAATTACAACTTATCGGCAACGGAAATGCAGCAAAATATTATTGCCGATGTTCGCCGTTATATTGGCACTCAAGAAGTTTTTGATGACATTACTTTGGTCGTCTTGAAACAGAAATAGCTGGGGAAGAGGGGCTAGGGGCTAGGGGCTAGGGGCTAGGGAAGAGGGGAAGAGGGGAAGAGGGGGAAGAGCGGCGAGCGCCTAGCTTACGTTTTGTCATTGCGAGCTCCGCGAAGCAATCTCAAACCCCTGGGATTGCTTCACTTCACTTCTGTTTGCTTCGTGCCTCGCAACTTGCAATGACAACCAACAACCAACAACTAACAACTAACAACCAACAACCAACAACTAACAATTAACATATTCAGGAGGAATAACACTCAACTTTTCCGACCAATCCCGAAACTCTAAAGCTACTGCCGCTTCAATCGGAATACCGACTTCCCGGCGATTTGTTTCCGATTCATACTCAGGTTCACCAGGAAAAAGAATCGCCTCACCCTGAGCTTTTACCTCCTGAATCGCCTGAGTCACAACCTGCGAAAGTAACGCACCTCCAGCAAACCTTTGAGGGTCAATTGCTATCATCAAAGAACCCAAACAGCGGTTTCTATTTAAATCTTTATACATATTAGTAACATGAGGCCCAAAAGCCATCCCATTCAAAGGGCCGCACAGCATATCAATCATAAATCCCAAGGCATATCCCTTATGCTCAGCTATAGGTTTAAGCGCCACCATTTCCCTCAATTCATCAGTATCTTCTCCCTCTTCATTCACCGCTAATCCTAAAGGAATAGAGCTACCATCCCGACGGGCATTTACAATTCGATTCCAAGGTACTATACTCGTAGCCATATCCACACATAACGGTCGATCTACAATCCTTGAAGGAATCGCAATTGAAATCGGATTAGTGCCAAAAAAAGCCCGCTTTCCTAAATGGGGAACCACCAAAGCATCCGTATGAGTAAAAGCAATCCCCATCATCCCTGCTAAACAAGCTTGGCGAGTATAAAGTCCAATCGCACCGCAGTGGGAAGAATTACTAATCCCCACAATTCCTACCCCTGCATTTCTAGCCAGAGAAATCGCTTTTTCCATAGCAAAATGACACACAAATATCCCTAAACCATGATTGCCGTCTAATTGACCAGTCGCCGCCCCAGTCTCAGTAAATTGTAGTTGAGGACGAGGGTTAAGAGTGCCACCAGTGAGACGATTTAGATAATGGGGAACTCGCGCAACACCGTGAGAATCTATTCCCCAGAGACTTGTTTGTACTAGACCAGATGCTACAATTTCTGCCTCACTTTCAGGCATCCCCGTTGCCATTAAAACCTGCCTAACCCAAAGAGATAATTTATCTGAAGAGATTGCTAACATTTATTTGTGATTTTGCTCAAAATTATGATTTAATCTCACCGGATTGACAAATTCAGTTAAAACTGGAGATATAGCAACCGCCACAACGGTTAAGACACTCACTCAAGGCCCAAACTATTGACTCTCTTCCCCTCTTTCCCTTCTTTCCCTAGTCCTGAGCATCGTAGCCCCTAGCCCCTAACCGCAGAAAGCGGTTGCTATATTCATCAACTGTGGTTTTTTTGAGGAGAAACGTATTCAATTATGGCAAATATATTCGGTACTGACGAAAACGACGAAATTGTAGGAAATCCAGCTAGCGACCGAATTCGCGGCTTAGATGGCGATGATACTATCTATGGAGTAGGCGGAGACGATACTTTAGAAGGAAGCCAAGGTCTAGACCAGCTTTTCGGCGGAGATGGAGCTGATTCAATTCTAGGCGAAGAAGGCAATGATACTTTAGTCGGCAACAGCGGTCGCGATTTAATTTTCGGCGGAGTCGGTGATGACTGCATTCACGGCGGTCTTGGAAACGATACCATCCTCGGCCAAGATAACAACGATACCTTGTTTGGAGACGCTGGAGATGATTTTGTCAACGGCAACCTGGGCTTTGATATCGTCACGGGCGGTACTGGCAACGACACCATCCGAGGTGGAGAAGATGACGATAGCGTGTTTGGGAATGCTGACGATGACTACTTGTATGGAGATACTGGTAATGATTCTCTCAGTGGCGATCGCGGTAGCGACCAACTTTTAGGTGGCGATGGTCAAGACTTCCTCACTGGAGGCGACGGTGAGGACACCCTGTTTGGCGAAGCTGACAACGATGTACTCAATGGAGATTTTGGCAATGACCAAATCTACGCCGGTAAAGGTAACGATACAGCATCCGGCGGCGCTGCCTCGGACACCATTCTAGGAGGTGAAGGTGACGACTCCTTATTTGGAAATGACGATAACGATTTTATCTTCGGTGGCAAGGCTAATGATGCTCTTGATGGCGGCTTTGGCGACGATTCCATCGCCGGAGGACTCGGCGATGATACTATCATTGGCGGCTTTGGGAATGACAATTTATTGGGAGCAGAAAATAATGACATCCTAATTGGAGGCGAGGGCACGGATACCCTGACTGGCGGTAGTGGTAGCGATTTATTTGTATTAGGCTCTGGTGCTGGTAGTTTGTCTATAATTACTGACTACGACGATGCCGCAGATTTTGTTGGGTTGCCCAGCAATTTATCCTTTAACGATCTCCAAGTTCAGCAAGGCAATGGTTTAAATCGCAGAGATACTATTGTTTCCATCGGCGGCAAGATTTTAGCAATCTTTGTAGATAATCCTTCAGCGCTGATCACTGTAGATGATTTTATAGATGTTGACGAAACGTTGGTATCAGTACCGACTAGGACACCATCGCCAACGCCAACGCCAACGCCAACTCCAACTCCAACTCCAACTCCAACTCCAACACCAACGCCAACACCCACACCAACTCCCACACCAACTCCCACACCAACTCCCACACCAACCCCAACACCCACACCAACTCCCACACCAACTCCCACACCAACAGCTACCCCTGCGCCCACACCAACACCAACAGCTACACCAACAGCTACACCAACTCCCACACCAACTCCCACGACCACAACTTCGAGGCTTACTACCCCACCTGAAATTAATCCGCCAGCGACATTGCCGCTCTCAGGTATAAACGTCAGCCCCGCGTCTGAGCATAGCCTGTTGCCAGTGATTCCTGGTCAAGTACCAAGTATCCTGCCAGTGCAACCCAACCTGACACCATTGATATCCAACCCAACAGTACCGACTTTGTGGCCGTAGAGTTTTATAACTCCAGAGGAGTCTGAGTGTTATCCCACTCAGACTCATCCTGTTCCTCTTCTAGAAGCGAGAGGCGATCGCAGCCACTTAAAAACGATCGCAACTTCATGCGGTGAATATAAGGCCAACCGCCTTCCGCTTCAATATTCCTTAGTAACTGATAAAGTGCTTGGCGGTTATCTGGCAAAGACGATTGAAACAGGTTCTCCCGAATTTCCCGGTGCAAACCCTCCAAAGTCCGCAGTAAAGCTAAAAGTAGCAGACTGTTCCCTTGACAACTCTCCGCTAAACCATAAACCTCTTCAGTAAGGGATTGCAACTCAGACTGCAACTTTCCCGACTCCAAATTTGTGTCCCTGTCCATATCTTGTCTGGTATCCCCTTGGTGGTTGCTATATTAGCCGCTTTTGAAAATCTAGGTAAACCTAGCAAAACTCAGCGGTGTAAGTTTCTTAAGCAATCTTTCCTATCGCTTACGCTTCCTCAATATTGAGGTTGCCCAGGAAATCCCAGTTAGAGTTAGAATAGTAACTATGTCTATTAGTTATTATTCCAGATTGCTTGATTTTTTTATTCAGTTGATTCCACAGGCTCCAAACGTGCTTAGTTGATTTCACCTCAACAAAGGCGGTTAAAGAGCCTGGTATTTTTTCCGATAACCTCATTCCCCTACGGGCAATCACTAACGCTGCCGATTCATCACTAGCCAATCCATACATTCTTAAATATTTGACTAAGCCAATCACGCTGGAATAAGCAGGATTGACTGTTGAAAGCTCAACACCCCTATTAGAAAGAATTGAATTTAACAACTTAAAAAACTCAGAATAAGCCCAACTTGAAAGCATCCGAGCGTATTTATTGCCACGCTCTCTAAGTTGCTCTTTTTTGGTTGCAAAGTCTAATTCCTCAGAGACTATTGGACATTGAAACTTGATAGCCAGTGCCGACAATTCTAGGCAAGCCTTAACAAGTTTATCCTGTTGTTTACCGTTTGGCAAACCAGTTTGCAATGGGATCTGACCGTGCGATTTCAAGTTGCCTTCAGCATCAATATGAACCCAACCAATTGAGCCGGGATTCAGATCTATCCCAATACATCCATAATTTACGGAATGTGATACTTGCTTAATCTCTGATGGGGTAAAGCTAACAGCGACACACCATTTATCCTCTTTGTAGTAGAAGTGCCAAGTTTTAGCACCCGTAGCTGGTAATCGGTTGATGTTGCGAGGGAAGTTTCCAATCTTAGAATCTACATTTTTACCAAACTTAGATTCTAAACAAACTGGCACTCTAAACCTTAAGTTGTCACCATCCCATTGACACACCTGATTACCATAAGACTCATCTTTGGAGCCAACGACGAAGGCTTGATTCTTGGGGACGCGAACCTTGATAGGGATTGACTTTAGAGTGGTTAATATTTGTAGATACTTGGTCAGCTTGCGTTTTTTGTTGTGTATCTGAAAGCGTAGATTTTGCCAATTAGTTTGACGATGCTTTAAGGAGCTAGATAAGGGGAATCCACAGCCAGTCTTACTGTTCTGCCAGTTCTTTTTAGCGTAAAATTTCCGAGCTAATCTGAGTTTTTTCTCGGCTTTTTTCAGCCAACTCTCGCAAGATTGAGCTTTGCCTTCCAAGGTTTTTATATGTGAAATGCGGCACAATGCGGCACTATCAACAGCACCCTTAGCCGATGAGATTACACCATTGGCATGACGTTTACTAATCCCGTAAGTTTTTTGTAGGTGTGTGTTCCATTGCGACTTATTAAATCCTTCTCCCAACAACATAAAGTTGACGGTTTCACATACTGCTTTGTGGAATATTGGTGCGTAAGCGCCCAAAAACATTTCTAGCTGAGTTTTGCCTATGGCATTCAACTCATCTATAGGTGTCGGGATTGCTTTGCAGTATGTAAGTGTCATCTGATTATAGAGCCTGATTGAATCTTGCTTTATTTCTGCATAGTATCACGGCTGCGTAGCTTCTGCAAGTTTTTCTAAAAGTTTTTTATTCTTGCTTGAGTGAGAGCCGTAGAGTCTAGCAGAAAAGACTGTGATAATTTCCAGAACATCCGATGCTAAATCCTCTTCAAAGGTTGCATCCTCTTTTTTGTTTAGTATGATTACTTCAATATCGTGGTACTCACATACAGCAAAAATAAGTTCAGATCCGAACCGAAGCAATCTATCTTTATGGGTGATTACAAGACGCGCTACATCACCATCTAAAATAGCTGCGAGTAGTTTATTTAAACCTTTTTTGCGATAATTCATGCCACTACCTAAGTCTCTAATGACCTCGTAATTCCAGCCATTAGATTGACAGTAGCTAGACAACACCGCGTCTTGCCTATCAAGGTCGTGTTTCTGATCTTGGGATGAAACACGGGCGTAAGCAAGGGTTTTACCAAGTTTTTGCTCTACAAAGTCAGCCAACCTGTACCGCCTGTGTCCGCCATTGGTTCTGACTGATTTAATTTTTCCCTCGTTCTCCCAACGCCTGATGGTGTCTACACTGACGGCTTTGAGTTCCGCTAGTTCGCCTATACTAATTAGTCTGTCCATTGCTTTGCCTAGAATTACCTGCTTGAAATATAGGTAATTCTAGGTATTTTGTCAACTGCCATTAACCCACTTTTTTTTCTCAATGCTCGACTGTACCAGTTGATGCTACCATAATGAACTTAGCCTACCAAGTTGGCGAACAACCTGACTTCCACCATAAGTCAGTATGTGAGCACAAGCCATGTACAATTCTGTATTGGGCTATTAACCGAACCTTTTCAGAAATTTTAAGTTATTGCTTAACTTCACCGCACTTACTCAAAATTTGAGTCGAGTGCAGCGGAGTATTTTGGATGGTTGTGTTGCCGTAGCCTGCCCTGCCTGCACAGCGTCTTGCCCAGAGTAGGGCTTTCTACATTTATTATTCCGATGTTGGATATTGAGGTTGACAATGAGGTATCGCGCTTTAATTGTTGCACTCCTAGCTCTGTGCTTGAGTGTACTGACAGCTTGCTCAGAAGGGCCGACGGTTGCTAGTAGTGAGGCACTAACCTACGACCAAATTAGAGGCACTGGCTTGGCAAATAACTGCCCTAGTTTGCCAGAAACCGCTCGTGGGTCAATTCCTTTGGCTTCAGATAGCACCTATTCGGTGGCTGGTTTGTGTTTGCAGCCAACGAGTTTTTTTGTTAAGGAAGAACCCGTTAATAAGCGACAAGAGGCTGAATATATTCCTGGTAAATTGCTGACCCGGTTTACATCTAGCATCGATCAGGTACAAGGAAGGCTAAAGGTTAGTTCTGACGGTACTCTGACTTTCAAGGAAGAGGACGGCTTAGATTTCCAAGCGATTACTGTTCAGCTTCCCGGCGGCGAACAAGTACCTTTCCTGTTTACCATTAAAGAGCTAGTTGCTAAGTCCGAACCAGGATCGGCTACTCTCAATACTTCTACTGATTTGGAAGGAACCTTTAACGTTCCCTCCTACCGCAGTGCTGGTTTCCTAGATCCTAAAGGTCGCGGCGTGTCTACCGGTTATGACAATGCTGTGGCTCTTCAAGGGAAAGGCGAACAAGGCGAACTCACTCGCGCTAATGTCAAGTTGGCTGACACCCAAACTAAAGCAGGTAAAATTTCTCTGCAAGTTGCTAAGGTGAATGGTAGCACGGGTGAAATTGGCGGGATTTTTGAGAGCGAACAACCTTCTGATACTGACTTGGGAGCTAGACCATCCCTTGAAGTCAAAATTCGCGGTTTATTTTATGCTCGCATTGAACCCTCCGAGTCCTAATTTCGGGGGGTTGGCAGAGGTGGGCGATCGCTTGTCACTGTTGAAGAAATTAACTGCATTTCTGAGTCATGAGCGATCGCGCTACCCGCTCCAAACTAAGGCGAAAGATTTAGCCTCTAGTTTTCAGGGGTTAAGTTTTCTCTACTGACTCTGCTTGAGATACTTGGAGGGGCAATTAGCCCCTCTTTTTTTAGGAAGAAGGGGCTTAGCCCCTAACCTACGAAAGCGGTTGCTTACTTCTGGTGTTAAAAAGTTTGCTCAGTCTACTTAAATAGGGTCTTGCGATCGCATCGATAATCAAGTAAGATACGCACTTAAAGGAAATATAGGATAAGGGCAAAAACTACAGGAAAAAACCTGACAGAGCCAAAGCGCAAAGCATCCTATATTTCCTTTAAAGTGTCTTCGATCACTTCTGTTTGGTGCCGCGATCGCAGCAGTTTAAGCAAAATTTGCCATACTGAAGCTCAAGCACAATCAGTGGTCTACTCTACCAACCCAAACCTCACCATGTCTACCAGAGTTAACAATGACCTAAAAACTGAAAGCTTACAATTGTTACGGGAGTACCAACAAGCTCCTTCAAACGAAGTACGCAACGAATTAGTCAAACTCAACATCGGACTGGTGAGGAAAGAAGTTCACCACTGGCTTCACCAATGCACTGAAAGCTACGACGATCTACTACAAGTAGGTTCTATTGGCTTAATTAGAGCTATTGAGCGGTTTGATATGTCAAAGGGCAATGCCTTTAGTTCTTTTGCTATTCCCTACATCCGAGGTGAAATTCAGCACTATTTGCGCGATAAAAGCCCTTCTGTCCGCGTACCTCGCCACTGGCTAACTCTAGAACGTCAATCATCCTCGATAGTCAAGGATTTGCAAGTGCGGCTGAATCGCCACCCTACTGATATTGAAGTAGCAACAGCTCTGAATATCTCTGTGGGAGAATGGCAAGAAATTAAATTAGCCTGTCGCAATCGCTCCCCTCTGAGTTTGGATGCTCCCCTACAGGATGAAGAAGAAGGTGCTACTTGTCTGGGAGAATTAGTACCAGATAATCGCTATCGCAGTTTTCAGTTAGCTCAAGAGGATCGAATTCGTTTACAGCAAGCTCTGGCTAAGTTGGAAGAGCGGACTCGCGAAATCTTGGAGTTTGTTTTCCTCTACGATTTGACGCAAAAAGAGACAGCCGAACGTTTAGGTATTAGTGCAGTGACAGTTTCTCGGCGAGTCAAGAAAGGACTGGATTCGCTCAAGGAAATGATGACTAAATAACTATTAGAAGATTGAAGAAAAATAGATTTAAGATTTTTGGGAGCGATCGCAATCTTTCTATTAGACATCGACCGAACTTAAGTATTTTTTCAGACCAAGCAACCATTTAAGCTCGGATTATTTTTCAGAGATATCTATGTAGGGCTAAATCTTAATTTAGAACACAGTACCTCAACCGACCTATGAAGTTCGCCAAGCCTTAATTAGAGTTTATCGGGCTCATGCTCCATAGTAAAGACACCTTATGAACATCGACGGTGATGGCATTTAGTGTCTCTTACCTGTTTGTCGAATAAGCTTTCGAGCGCTCGCAATCTCGACATGAATCATTACTTATCTTTTTAAAGAAATGTTAAAAATAAATAACTTTATTTAAAACCTTTATTTTTGCTTAAATTCTAAAGTAGTCTAATTATTATAAATACATATAAATTGCAAATTAACGCTTCATAAAAAATTTGTGTATTAATACTTAAAAGAGACTGCAAGAATGATTAACTTAGCTGGTTACGAGATTACCGACCAAATTCATGAAAGTAATAATTCTTTAGTTTGTCGGGGAGTGAGAAAGCAAGACAACCAACCCATCATTCTCAAATTTCTCAAGCAAGATTATCCGATGCCAGCCTCATTAGTTAGATACAAGCAGGAATACGAGATTACGCGCAATCTCAACCTAGAAAGTGTACCTAAAACCTACAGTTTAGAAAGATACCAGAACAGTTTGGTTATTATTTTTGAGGATTGTGGTGGAGAATCATTAAAACTCTTGTTGGCTTCTCACAAATTTACCTTAGAGGAGTTTTTGTCAACAGCGATAAAAATAACCAGAGCTTTAGGTCAAATTCATCAACATAACATTATTCATAAAGATATCAACCCCAGCAATATTATCATTAACTCAATCACAGGGCTAGTCCAAATCATAGATTTTGGCATATCTTCTGTCTTATCGCGCGAAAATCCTAGTATTAACAACCCCAATATTTTAGAAGGAACTCTTACCTATATATCGCCGGAACAAACCGGTAGAATGAACCGCGTCATAGACTACCGCACTGATTTTTACTCATTAGGAGTTACCTTTTACGAACTACTAACGGAGCAACTGCCCTGTGATTACAGCGATGCAATGGAATTAGTCCATTGTCACATCGCGAAACAAGTAGTATCACCACATGAAATTAATACAGCAATTCCTAAAGGGATTGCGGATATCGTGATGAAGCTGTTAGCAAAAACGGCTGAAGCGAGATATCAAAGTGCTTGGGGAATCATCGCTGACTTAGAGGAATGCCTGACTCAATTACAGACAAAAGGAGAAATTGCAGATTTCGCGATCGCGCAAAAAGATATTACCGATAAGTTTCAAATACCCCAAAAACTCTATGGGAGAGAACGAGAAGTTGAAACCTTATTGTCAGCCTTCGATCGCGTCAGCAATGGCACGACAGAAATCATGTTAGTATCGGGTTACTCTGGCATTGGTAAATCCGCCTTAGTGCAAGAAGTTTATAAACCAATTACTAAGGCTAGAGGTTATTTTATTGCTGGTAAATTCGACCAATTTCAACGCAATATCCCTTACTCAGCTATTGTTAAAGCTTTTCAGTCATTAGTCAAGCAACTATTAACTGAGAGCGAAACGCAACTAGCCGCCTGGAAAGAAAAACTTTTAGCCGCTTTTGGTGATAACGGTCAGATCGTTATAGATGTCATTCCCGACGTAGAACTTATCGTTGGCCAACAGCAACCAGTGCAAGAATTAGGGGCTACAGAAGCACAAAACCGCTTTAATTTAGTCTTTCAAAAATTCATTAGGGTATTTTGTTCAGTCGAGCATCCTTTAGTCATATTTCTGGACGATTTACAATGGGCGGATTCTGCTACCTTGAAACTGCTACAAGTAATGATGGCAGATGAGGAAACGAAATATTTATTTTTAATTGGTGCTTATCGAGATAACGAAGTTAACCCCACACATCCCTTGATAATGACTTTGGAGGGGCTGCAAAACCAAGGCGCGACTATTAACCAAATTATCTTAACTGCATTAGATATCGAACATATCGCTAAATTGATTGCTGATACTGTGCGTATGGATAGAGGCTCAATCATGCCCCTAGCTGAGTTAGTCGTTGGTAAAACTCAAGGCAATCCTTTTTTTGTCAATCAGTTCCTCAGAACTCTCTATGAAGAAAACCTCCTGAATTTCAATTTATTGCAAAGAAGCTGGGATTGGAATATTTCAGAAATTGAAGCAGTAGGGATTACCGATAACGTCGTTGAGTTGATGGTCGGTAAATTGAGAAAGATGCCAAATTTAACTCAGCAGGTTTTACGGTTGGCCGCTTGTGTTGGTAATAGTTTTGACTTAAATACTATCTCTATAGTCAACGAAAAATCTACGACCGAAACGTTTCAAGAGCTATTTCCCGCCATCCAAGATGGATTAATTTTAGCCACTTCTGAATTAGGCGTAACAGAAAAAGAAATTGTTAACTCTCCTCTAGTCATTACTAATTATAAGTTTTTGCACGATCGCGTGCAACAAGCAGCTTATACTCTGATTGAGAAAACTTCTAAAAAAATAGTCCATTTGCAAATTGGTCGCCTGCTTTGGCAAAATATATCAACCGATATGCGAACGGAAGAAATATTTGCGATCGTCGATCATCTGAATTTAGGAATTGAAGGGGTTAGTGACAAATCCGAACAAACTGAAATTGCAAAACTTAATTTAACAGCAGGTCAGAAAGCCAAAGCAGCAACGGCTTATGCTGCCGCTACCGAATATTTGCAAGCAGGTTTGGAACTGCTAGTAAAAGATAGCTGGACTCATGATTACGAACTGACATTAGCACTACATACCGAAGCAGCAGAGGCAGCATTTCTGAGTGGTGATTTTGACCAAATGAAGAGATTCGTTGAGATAGTACAAAACCATGCCAAAACGCTACTGGACAAAGTGAAAGTATATGAAGTCCAGATGCAAGCTTATGTGTCGCAGAACAAGCTAATTGATGCAGTTAATACAGCGTTACAGGCTGTAAAGCTGTTAGGAGTAGAGTTTCCCCAAGCGCCGAAACCGTCAGATGTTGAGCAGGCACTAGGGGAAACTGCGGTAATTTTGAATGGGAAGCGAATTGAGGAATTAATCGACCTACCTCAAATGAGCGATCCCTATAAACTAGCAGCCATGAGACTTTTATCAAGTATCTTTGCTGCTACATATATTGCCGCCCCAGAACTGTTGCCCTTGACGGTATGCAAACAAGTAGATTTATCTGTCCAATATGGTAATGCTTCTGTGTCTCCCTTTGCTTATGCCAATTATGGTCTTCTGCTTTGCGGAGTTGTGGGAGATATTGATTCAGGCTATCAGTTTGGTCAATTGGCTGTAAATCTATTGTCAAAGTTAAATGCTCCCGAAATCAAAGCCAAGACAGTTCTCGTAGTAAATATATTTATCCGACATTGGAAAGAGCATTTGAAAGAAACCTTAGAGCCTTTGTTATCAGTTTACTCTAGCGGAATGGAGACGGGAGATTTAGAATGGGCTGCCTTTGGTCTAATGATGTACTCCTATTTCGCTTACTTTACCGGCAAAGAACTGACTGTCCTTGAAAGAGAGATGGCAACTTACAGAGACGCTGCTCATCAAATCAAGCAACAAACAGCGCTTAATTATATAGAAACCTATCGACAGGCTACCTTAAATTTGCTCGGAAAAAGTGAAAATCCATCGCTTCTAAAGGGTGAAGCCTGCGATGAGGAGATCAAGTTGCTATTGCACCAGCAAGCAAATGACAAAACGGGAGTTGCCTACATATATTGGAATAAATTTTTACTGAGTTATTGGTTTGAAAATTACTCAGAAGCCATTGAGCATAGTACTATAGCAGAAAAGTATTTAGACGTTCTATTAGGATTGCCCCTTGTTCCCGTTTTCCATTTTTACGATTCTTTGGTGTGGTTGGCGGTGTATTCTGATACTCCACAGTCAGAGCAGCAGGGCATTCTTGACAGAGTACAAGCTAATCAAGAAAAAATGGATAAATGGGCGCATCATGCTCCAATGAATTATCTGCACAAATTCTATTTAGTAGAAGCAGAATGGTATCGGGTTTTAGGTGAAAAAGTAGAGGCAATGGAAATGTATGACAAAGCTATTTCCCTTGCTAAGGAAAACAAATACATTCATGAAGAAGCACTTGCTTACGAACTGGCAGCTAAATTTTACTTGTCATGGGGGAAAGAAACGATCGCCCAAGTTTATATGCAAAATGCTCATTATAGCTACCAACTCTGGGGCGCTATAGCTAAAGTTGAGGATTTAGAAAAGAAATATCCCCAATTCCTATCTAGAACATCAGCCAAGACAATAACTCAAACAAAAGCTAACCGAAAAACTACTGTGCCTACTACTACTAGCACTAATTTGGGAGATACGCTAGATTTAGCCACAGTCATGAAAGCTTCTCAAGCGATTTCAGGTGAAATCGTTTTGAGTAAGTTGCTGGAAAGGTTGATGAAAATCGCGATCGAAAATGCTGGCGCTGAAAAAGGCTTTTTGATTTTAGAAAAAGCGGGAAACTGGGCGATTGAGGCTGAAGGTTCTGTTAAGAAAGATGAAGTGAGCGTGTTGCGATCGCTTCCCCTGAATGCAAAAGCTGATTCTGAGGAAATACCCAAACTAGCAAGTGCGATCGCTAACTATGTCATCCGCACCCAGGAAAATGTAGTTTTAAATAACGCTACTCAAGAGGGACAATTTACCCGCGATCCTTATATTGCCGCCACTCAACCGAAATCGATTCTCTGCACTCCCCTGGTACACCAAGGCAAGCTGACAGGCATTCTTTACCTGGAAAATAACTTGACAGAAGGAGCTTTTACTACAGATCGGCTAGAACTGTTAAAATTGTTATCAGCCCAAATAGCTATTTCCATTGAAAATGCCCAGCTCTACAATAACTTACAGGAGTTCAATCAAAACTTAGAGCAGTTAGTAGGCGATCGCACTCAAGAATTATCCAACACGCTGGATGCTTTAAAAGCAACCCAAAGTAAACTCGTGGAATCAGAAAAAATGGCATCTCTGGGAGGATTAGTCGCTGGCGTTGCCCATGAAATTAATACTCCCGTCGGAGTTGGTGTCACTGTTGCTTCAGCTTTAGCAGAACATACCACAGAATTTGCATCTATTTATAATAGTGGCAAAATGAAGCGCTCCGAGCTAGAAGAATTTTTAGATATAGCGCTCCAGAGTAGTAATACACTTCTAACTAATCTAAATCAGGCGGCAGCACTGATTCAGAGCTTTAAAGAAGTGGCAGTCGATCGCTCTAGCGAAGAACGCCGAACTTTTCGGGTAAGAGATTATCTGGATGAAATTTTAATCCAATTAAAACCCAAATTAAGAAATAGCAAACATTCGCTCAAACTTAATGGAGACCCCCAAATTGCCATCGATTCTTATCCAGGTGCTTTATCCCAAGTTGCCACCAATTTGCTGATGAACTCTTTGATTCATGCTTACGAACCTGGCGAATCTGGTCAGCTCGTTTTTAATTGGCAGCAAGATGGCGATCGACTTAGCTTTGAATATTCCGATGATGGTCAAGGCATTCCTCCAGAAAATTTAACTAAAATTTTCGAGCCTTTCTTTACTACCAAACGGGGTCAGGGTGGTAGCGGATTGGGATTGCATATTGTCTACAATTTAGTTACCCAAAAACTTCGGGGTGAAATAGAATGTAAAAGTGAGGTGGGAGGAGGAACAAAATTTATTATTAAGCTACCTCTGCAAATTGATTCAAAACCTTAGTCGATCAACTCAAAACATCAGTAATTCATAAAGGTGAGCAGCAATGGACAAAAATATTTATAGCTTTTTAACTGAAGGTTCTTCTGAAAAAGTGCTTTTTGCTGAAGAAGTTAACTCAGATGAAGAGTTATTTTTTGCCGATGAAGTAGCTGAAGTTACCCCGACTGAAAGCTGGAAAATTTTGATTGTAGATGATGAGGCTCAAGTTCACACAGCTACCGATATTGCCTTAAGAAAGTTTGTTTTTGAAAATAAATCTTTAAAGTTTATTAGCGCTTATTCCGCGAAGGAAGCGAAACAGTTAATCCACGAATATCCTGATGTTGCCATCATTCTGCTTGACGTAATTATGGAAACAGATGATGCTGGCTTAGAGTTTGTTAAATATGTTCGAGAAGTGTTAGGCAATCATTTGGTGCGAATTATTTTACGCACAGGTCAACCCGGACAAGTTCCCGAAAAAAGCATTATTATCAATTATGATATTAATGACTATAAAACTAAAACTGAGTTAACGACATCAAAGCTATATACTACAGTGCTAACAGCTTTGAGAAGTTTTTCTCTAGGTCAGAAATTGCAGTCGGAAATAGAGCGGCGCGAACAAGTAGAGCAAGCACTTCGTATCAGTGAAGAAAAAGAACACCAAAAAGCTCTCACCTTAGAGCATTTTGTCAAAGAACTGCAAGAAACACAACTCCAGCTAGTTCAAAGTGAAAAAATGTCTAGTCTCGGTCAATTAGTTGCAGGTGTCGCTCATGAAATTAACAATCCAGTTAACTTTATTTACGGCAATCTCTCCTATGCCAATGACTATATCAAAGAACTCATCTATCTGTTGAATCTCTATCAGCGGTATTACCCGCAACCAGAAGCAGAAATTCTCAAGGAAATAGAAGACGCAGAGTTGCCATTTATCATAGAAGATTTACCAAAACTGCTCTCTTCCATGCAGTTAGGGATCGAACGCATTCGCAATATTGTAAAATCTCTACGAAATTTTTCGCGATTGGATGAAACGGAAATCAAATCAGTGGATATCCACGAAGGGATTAATAGCACTTTGATGATTTTACAGCACCGACTCAAGGCTAAGCCAGATCGTCCTGCTATTAATGTAATTAAAGACTATGGTGTATTACCGCTTGTGACCTGTTATGCGGGTCAGCTCAATCAGGTGTTTATGAACCTTTTAGCTAATGCTATAGATGCTTTAGAAGAGCGAGGAAGTGGAGAAGAGGGTGCAGTTTTTAACCCCCAAATTTTGATTCGTACCGAAGTTGTAGCGGGTAGTTCCCATGAAAATACTAGCTTTGATTCAGGTATTCGGGTAACAATTGCTGATAATGGTATTGGCATGAATGAGAAAGTTCGCTCTAAACTTTTTACTCCATTTTTTACTACTAAGCCAATTGGAAAAGGTACAGGTATGGGATTGTCAATCAGCCGAAAAATCCTACTAGAAAAACACTGCGGTCAATTGCAGTGTTTTTCTACGCCAGAGCAGGGAACGCAGTTTATTATTGAGATGCCGACTATCTGTATACCAAGTAATCTCGCGGTAGCTATTGCTAATTGATAATTAGTAATTGGTAATTGGTAATTGGTAATTGCTAATGGCTAATTGCTAATTGCTAATTGCTAATTGGTAATTGCTAATTGCTAATTGCTAAGCGGGTTTGGTGGGCGCTCGCACTTGAAGCTTGTTACTTTCATCGATAGATGGTTGAGGCGAGCGCCCACCCTACTAACTAACTGACAACCAACTACCAAGCTAACAGTTTAGTTTACAAAGGCATAACTTGCCGGACAAATTTATCTAACCTTTCCATTCCTTTTTCAATTGTAGCTAAATCAGTCGCATACGATAAGCGAATGTGGTCATCAGCGCCAAAAGCAATACCCGGAATTACCGCAATTTGCTGCTGTTCTAGCAAAGCATCGCAGAATTCCAAGGAAGTCATGCCAGTTTTGGCAATATTGACAAACATATAAAAAGCGCCATCAGGTTTAGCGCAACTAATTCCAGGTATGGCATTGAGTAAATCAAACATTACCTGTCGCCTTTGTGCAAAAGCGAGACGCATTTTTTCAACACAGTCTTGTTCGCCTTCAAAAGCAGCAATCGCGCCGTATTGTGCGAAAGTACAAACATTCGATGTACTGTGTCCTTGAACAGTGATTGCTGCTTTAATTAATGCTAGAGGCCCTGCCAAATAACCAATGCGCCAGCCGGTCATTGAATAAGCTTTAGCAAAGCCACTGCTAATAATTGTTCTCTCAAAGATTTCTTTGCCAAAAGAACCGATGCTAGCGTGTTCGGCTCCATCATAGATAATTTTTTCGTAAATTTCATCAGAAACAACTAAGATATCTCGCTCAACTACAACCTCTGCCAGAGCTTTAATTTCCGCAGGTGAATACACCATTCCCGTCGGATTAGAAGGAGAATTGAGGATAAATAACTTCGTGCGGTCAGTAATAGCTTGACGCAGTTGTTCGGGTGTGATTTTATAGCCCGTAGAAGCATCAGTCGGAACAATTACAGGCTTACCACTAGCGAGTTTTACCATTTCTGGATAGCTTAACCAGTAGGGAGATGGAATAATTACCTCATCTCCCCGATCGATCAGCGCCATCATTAAGTTGTAGAGAGAATGTTTGCCGCCATTGGTAACAATAATATTTTCAGCTTGGTAAGAGAGATGATTCTCCTCGCGTAGTTTGCGAGCGATCGCTTCTCTGAGTTTCGGTTCTCCAGCAGCAGGGCCGTATTTAGTTAAGCCAGAGTCTAAAGCAAGTTTAGCCGCCGCTTTGATGCGATCGGGTGTATCAAAATCCGGTTCCCCAGCGCTGAAGCTACAAACATCAATCCCCTGAGCCTTCATTGCCTTAGCCTTAGCTGCGATCGCCAAAGTTAAAGAAGGAGGAACTTCGCCCACTCGTGCTGCCAGTTGAATCATGATTATTTTAGATTTTTAGATTTTAGATTTTAGACTTTAGATTTTAGATTTTAGATTGGGTTGCGGCTACCTTCAACCCTAATATCAGGTAATTTTGACACTTCCCTGACTTTTAAGGGAAAAGCTCGCCCAGCTCCAAAGTCAGATAAACTTGTACAGAGTCCTGCGGAGGGTGAAAATTCGAGTTAACCGCACCCAAATCACAATACTCTTGGATATGTTTAGATAAAATCACATTGCTGCCTAAATTATAGGCGCAACTTACGTCTCATCATTAAAAAATGCTTTCCCTGCATTGGCCTCATAGGTGGAATAACTTGATAGTGAAGCCTTCCCACTTTTTGCGCTACGGGGTCGCGATCTTAGCAGTGGCGATCGCGCTCATGCTCACACTGTTGCTCAAACCGCTACTAGACTCCACCCCTACGCCATTATTTTTTGCAGCCGTAGTGTTGAGTTCTGGGTACGGTGGTTTTGGGCCTGGCTTAGTAGCCGCAGTCGTCTGTACCCTGGTCATTAACTACTATTTTCTAGAGCCGCTCAATTCGCTGCACTTTACAGGTTTTGGCGACATCCTGTTATTGAGCTCTTTCGTCACCGTAGCCGCATTCATCAGTTGCCTCAACGCCAGCCGCCAGAAAGCAGAAAAAACGCTGCTCCTTAGCCTAAAAGAAGTCAGAAATCGCAACCGGCAGCAAGAAGCGATCGCGATGCTGGGTCAACAAGCGCTTGCGGATACAGAGCTTTCTGCCCTCATGGATGAAACTGTTATCCTCGTTGCCCACACTCTAGAAGTAGAATACTGCAAACTTTTGGAACTGCTTCCCGACAGCCGCGCCTTGCTACTACGGGCGGGTATCGGTTGGCGTGAAGGACTCGTAGGTAACGCCATTATAGGTGCAGATCTAGATTCTCAGGCTGGTTACACCCTCTTTTCCTCTGAACCTGCGATCGTTACCGACTTGCGTACCGAAACGCGGTTCAGCGGCCCGCCATTGCTGCTGGAACATCAGGTAATTTCAGGTATGAGCGTCATTATTAGTGGCCGAAACCGACCTTGGGGCGTTCTAGGCGCACACACTAAGGAGCAACGAAAATTTACTAAAGATGATATTAATTTCTTTCAAGCTGTAGCGAACATTTTGGCTGAAACTATAGAACGCCAACTGACTGAAGCTGAACGCGACCAATTTTTAGAGCAGGAGCAAGCAGCACGGGCCGAAGCTGAGGCTAACGAGCGGAATTATCGGTTTTTAGCCGAAACTATTCCCCAGATCGTCTGGACAGCTAGGCCAGACGGCTATCTAGATTACTACAACCAGCGTTGGTTCGACTACACGGGAAAAACTTTAGAGGAAACACAAGGGTGGGCATGGCAGAGAATACTGCACCCAGAGGATTTACAGCCTTGTTTGGAGGCTTGGAACCACGCAGTGGCAACGGGGGAAAATTACGAAATCGAGTATCGCTTCCAGCGGGGGTCAGACGGAAGCTACCGCTGGCATTTGGGTCGGGCTTTGCCGTTGCGGGACAAAGGGGGTCAAATTGTGAAATGGTTTGGAACCTGTACTGATATTGACGATCAAAAGCAGGCGGAAACAGAGCGATCGCTGCTTTTGGAGCGAGAACAGGCGGCGCGGGCCTTGGCGGAGCTATCTGCCGAGCGGGTACACGGTCTGCAAATGGTGACGGATGCTGCGATCGCTCCCCTGGCGATCGATGACTTACTTTCGGAGTTGCTAGATCGGCTTAGCGAAATTCTGCGCGTGGATACAGCGGCGATCTTGCTGGTGGATACTGACGATACTCTCTCGCTGAAGGCAGCTAAAGGGTTGGAGGCAGAAATAGATCGTTTCGTCCGTATCCCCCTGGGCCTTGGCTTGGCGGGACGAATTGCAGCGGATTGCCAACCGCTATCGATCGAGCGCGACGCTTATACTCAAGCTTATAGTCCCCTACTGCAAGAGCGCCAGATTCAGTCGTTGATGGGTGTACCCTTACTGGTGGAAGGTAGAGTCTTGGGGGTCGTTCATGTTGGGACTGTGGAGGTGCGGCAATTCAGTTCTGAAGATTTGCAGTTGCTACAGTTAGCAGGCGATCGCGTGGCAATGGCGATCGATCGCGCTAATTTGTACGAGGCCGAACAGATTGCCCGCCAGCAGGCGGAAGCTGCTAACCGGATTAAGGATGAGTTTTTAGCGATGGTTTCCCACGAACTCCGCACGCCACTAAATTCGATCTTGGGATGGGCGCAAATTCTTCGCAACCGCAAAATGAATGAAACGAAGGTAAATAAGGCGTTGGAGACAATTGAGCGCAACGCCAAGCAGCAGGCGAAACTGATCGATGACATTCTGGATGTCTCCCGGATCATTCGCGGTAAAATTCGCCTTCAGGTAGAACCTCTAAACCTAGTGCCAATTATTCAGGAAGCAGTCGATACCCATTTAGCAGCAGCTCAGGCTAAAAATATTGCCATCGAGTTTTTACAGGCCGATCCTACGATCGCAGTTTTGGGCGATGCGGATCGCTTGCACCAAGTTGTCGGGAATTTACTTTCCAACGCCATCAAGTTTACACCTGTCGGAGGTAGGGTAAAAGTGCGACTGGATCGAGATTGGGGATGGGGGGGTAGCGACTGGCACTTAGGCAATCCAAAATCTTCTGGTTTGATCCCTGGAGGTATTGGGGAAAAGCAAAATCGGAAATTGCAGTATGCGTTGATTTGTGTCAAGGATACTGGTATTGGTATCGCCCCTGAGTTTTTACCCCAGGTTTTTGAAGGTTTCCGGCAAGCGGACGGGTCGATTACTAGACCTCATGGCGGACTGGGATTGGGACTAACGATCGCCCACTATTTGACTGAACTGCATGGCGGAACTGTTAAGGCTACCAGCGGGGGGATAGGTGAGGGAGCCACTTTTACTGTCAAGCTACCGATCGCAGAGGGAGTGAGCGATCGCCCATTGGAACCTCTACCAGCCGAATCACCTACAACTCCCCCCTCAGTAATTCGCGGCATACCCACTCCTTTATCTGGGGTGCGAATACTGGTAGTTGATGACGATGCGGATACCTGCGAGTTAATTGCTACTGTGTTGGGGCAATTTGGGGCTGTGGTCAAGACGGTAAGTTCTGCGAAACTGGCTCTAGAAGCGATCGAACAGGCGAGGCCGGATCTATTGGTGAGCGACATCGGAATGCCTGGTGAGAATGGCTATCAGTTAATTCGCAAAGTCAGACAGTTGGAGGCCGAACGTGGGGGATACATTCCTGCGATCGCACTTACGGCCTACGCTAGGGATGAGGATCGACGACAGGCAATGCAGGCTGGCTTTCAGTTGCACTTTCCTAAACCTGTCGAACCAGCTTTGTTAGCGGCGGTACTGGCTAATTTGGCTGGACACAATTGAATTGCTAATTGCTAATTGCTAATTGCTAATTGCTAATTGCTAATTGCTAATTGCTAATTGGTAGAGGTTGATTTGTAGTTTATTGAGACTGAAATTTTTAGCGGACTTCTGCAATATCCCTCTGCTGTCACTAAGCGGCAGAAGAAAATAACAATTCACTCTTATTGATCGCCAGAGAGGAGCGAGAAAATTAGGAGCGATTGCAAACGTTGATACATTTGTAAAAGACCTGTTACCATTATTGTCTTAATTATCTTTACAAAGCTACAACCTCATGAAAAAGTTTCAAGTATTAGCTATCATCTCTGCAACTGCCCTATCAGGCGCGATCGCTTTCTCTGCGGCAAATTCCGCCGCAGCTTGTCCATTCAGTGAATTGGGTGGTTCTAAATCTACTACTGGGCCAACGTTTCCTGCTTCGGGGTCTGATAAAATCAATCCTTGGAATAAAGCTGCGATCGCATTTACAGGCATCGCTGGCATCCTGGGATTAGGGGCAGGCTATATGAGTTGTCGTGCGGGTCAACAAGCTAAAGCTGCTTGTGCTGCTATGACTGACTCTTTCGACGATATTGAGGATTCAGAAGAGATCCTTGCAGATGAACTGGTTTATAAGCACCCCGAAGCGCCTGGGGGTGAACTTGATTTAGTTATACAGGAAGTTGTCAGCAGTGACACAGTGGAAAAAGAAGTTGCGATCGCAAAATAGTTACTCTCCGGCTAAAAAACAGGCAATTTTCTCTGAAACCTCCAGTTTCTAAAGGCTGGAGGTTTTTTGTATTGTCTTTTTAGATCAATCTCAAGGTAGACGGCAACTGTTCAACTCGCCGTTATAGTATAATTAAGTACAACTAAAGTCTAAATACTGGGTAGTCAGTAACCCACCCCTAAAGGGGATGGGCTTGCAAGACGAAAGTCAAAACAAGCCATACTGACCAGCCTAAGACTTTCGAGGTCTACGTTTTTTGAGTCAAGACACCAGGCGGATGCGTAGCTAGTCCCCTGCCCTGTCGTTTGCAGTTAAACAGTTTTAAGGTCACTGAAACAGTGCTGCAAGCTGAACAAGCTCTCAAAACATTGGCGAAGCTAACTTTACCCCGCAAGGGAGGCTCGAAAGAGCAAATCATTATGCGTAGCGTACAGGGTTGTGAGGTTTGAGATGGTAATTGTCCCATCGAAAGTACATCACTTTCATCACACCGAACTAAACAGCCCCAAGGCGGTAATGGAAAAAAACGATTCACGGCGGAAGACAGCCGCAAAAATTCCTCCCACCCCTTTAGGGGATGGGTTTCCATTTTGGAAAGGTTTATGAATTCTTGGCGCGATCGCTTTAATCAAATGACAGGTCAAACTCGGCTGGTAGTTTGTCGCTTATTCGTCCATCTAGAAGGCGAAGAAGTCGCACCGCTATTAGGAGTTGTTAACCGCACGGCAAGACAAGCAATTGATGCCGAAGGTGACTTAGAAATTTTAGGGCAAGGACTGGTAGAAATTTGCACTCAGCTATTACAATATGATACATACTGGCGCTCTGCCGCCAACGAAGGCGATGTTTTCTGGGATGAAAGCCAAGCTGCTGACTATGTAGATGAATTGTTTACTGATTCTGCTCAACGCTACCTGAGCGAACCAGACTTTAGCGGATACAATCAAAGTAAAGATTCTCCTTTGTCGTTGCCAGTAACGAAAAATTTGATTGTAATTATTACAGTCGCTTATGAGGGTGAAATACCTACCCTAGAAAATGATTTAGCTAACATGAGTGCTCTGAAAAATGGTTTAAAAGCATTGATTAACTTGCACTATCAAGAAAAGCTCCGAGCTATCCAAGTTCACTTCTCTCCAGCACAGTTTGGAGATGAATTGACAGACGATCAAGTTCTAATGAATTTCCCGGAATTAATTCCCTTGTAGGGAGATGGGGAGCAGGGGAGCAGGGGAGCAGGGGAGCAGGGGAGATGGGGAGATGGGGAGATGGAAAGATGGGCAATTAGCAATTAGCAATTAGCAATTAGCAACCAACAACTAACAACCAACAACCAACAACCAACAACTAACAACTAACAACCAACAATTAACAAATACAAATTATGCTGCGTAAGTTAACAATTTTTTTAATGGCTGTGAGCTTATGTTTGACTACTATAGGCTGCGGTTCTTCTACTCCAACGCGCAATGCGAATCAGAACGTTAACGCTACTGCTTCGCCCAATGCTAATCGAAATGGTAATTCGGCGATCAATCGCTTAGCTCAGGGTCAATATCCTGTACAGCAAGCTACCTACAATGATGCCGATGGAGAATATACCTTAATGCTGCTCAATACGCCGCCAGGAAGTTCTTCTGTTTATCGGACAACAGATTTACAAATGGCCCGGCTAACTGATGAAGAAATTAGTGGTGGTAAGAAAAGTTATCTCAGTATAGAGGGCAATCAGCCGAGTTTGCACTTGACAGAAGACTTCAAAATTGAATACGTCCATAATGTCACTGAAACTGTGAGTAATCCTCAAACGGGTCAGACTGAAACTGTTGTAGTTAGGCAACAATCTAATTTCTGGGCCCCGTTTGCAGGAGCGCTAGCGGGTCAAGCTTTAGGTAGTTTGTTATTTACCCCGCGTTACTATGTTCCTCCCGTTTATCAGCCAGGGGGGATTATGACAGGATACGGCGGTTATGGTAGCACCTATCGCCAAGCTGTTCAAGGATATCAAACTCGCTACCAAGCGCCGCCTCCAGCGGTCAAAAACCGCCAAACTTTGCGGACAACTGGAGGGTTGCGATCGCCTTCAGTCAATAGACCAGTTACTCGGCCATCTTCGCCAGCTAGAACTCGTTCTACAGGTTCCGGTTACGGCGGTAGTAATTTACGGCGATCGCCTTCTGCACGTCCTAGCCAAAACAGGCGACAACCGAGTTTTGGTAGCGGTGGGCGATCGCGTCCCGTAGCTCCTTCACGGCGCGGTGGTTTCGGTAGTAGACGACGCTAAAGGATATGGGGCGATCGCACCGCGTGCCCCGGAATAACAGGGAGTTGGGAAAATCTAAGGCGTGTCAACTTTCCTCTGAAAGCGGCCAGGGGTTAAAACCCCTGTCTAATAACTTAAGTCCTCTGAAGAGGACTAATTAGTTTTTTAGTCCTCTTCAGAGCGTTCCACGGGCCCGGCGTGCCCGTTATGAATCACAGAAACAGTAAAGCTAGCCCAAAAGTTGCCAGTCGGATATATTATCCCTGTGTCCTGAGAGTCAAAGACCGACAAATCAATAGTGCGATTTTGAGCCTGATTCAGAGCGTGGTCGTGGGCATGATGATTATGACATTGGTGAAGGGCTATTACCCTATCCCGTTGAGGAGAATCTAAGATCACATCCGCCCACCAATCGGGACACTTCCTTTCGTTCGAGCGCCAAGAGGAGTCATCTAAATGATCCGATGCAAGATAAGCAAACCTGTTGCGGGTGAAATGTCTAATTTCACCCAGATTAACCCAAATGCCGCAGGTATAGATATTGGCTCACAAGAACACTGGGTTTGCGTTCCACCTGATCGAACGTCACAGAATGTACGTAAATTTGGCTGTTTTACCCCTGACTTAATCGAGATGGCCTCATGGTTAGTGGAATGTGGGATAGACACCATCGCGATGGAATCGACAGGAGTCTATTGGATACCAGCCTTTCAAATTTTTGAAGCCAGGGGTATCGAAGTCAAACTGGTGAATGCCCATCACGTCAAAACCGTACCGGGCAGAAAAAGTGATGTGTTGGATTGTCAATGGTTGCAACAGCTACATACTTATGGTTTATTGTCCGGTTCCTTTCGTCCTGATGACCAAAGTTGTGTTCTACGTAGTTACATTCGCCACCGCGATAACTTAATCAAAAGCAGTAGCAGCCACGTACTGCGGATGCAGAAAGCATTAATTCAAATGAATCTGCAACTACATAAAGTCATCAGTGACATCACAGGAGTCACTGGGATGGCAATTATCCGCGCCATTGTAGCTGGAGAAAGGAATCCTCAAGTCTTAGCTAATTTGAAAAATTCTCGGATTAAAAGTAGTACCGCAGATATTGCTAAAGCCTTGAGTGGAGACTATCGAGTTGAGCATATATTTGTGTTAAAACAAGAGTTACAACTCTACGACATCTATCAAGAGCAAATTGCTAGCTGCGATGTGGAGATTGAGCGATATTTAGCTAGCTTTGCTAGCGAAGAAAACCATCCTCCACCAGACCCTCCCAAACGGGGTAACAGAAAGCCCAGAGGTCACGAACCCAATTTTGACTTGCGCCATCAGTTGTATCGGATTAGTGGAGTAGATTTTACTCAAATCCCTGGTTTTGATGTCCTCACAGTACAAGCTCTGCTCTCGGAAGTCGGATTGGATGCTACTCGTTTTCCCACTGTTAAGCATTTTTGTTCTTGGTTAGGGTTGTGTCCGTCTGCGAGGATTACAGGCGGTAAAGTCAAAAGTTCTCATACCCGTTGTGTAGTTAATCGGGCTGCTAATGCCTTCCGTTTAGCTGCTCAATCTTTATCTCGCTCTCAATCAGCTTTGGGGGCTTTTTATCGTCGGTTACGAGCCAGATTGGGCGCTCCAGAGGCTAATACCGCTACTGCCCACAAGCTAGCCCGCATCTTCTATCACCTCTGGAGTACAAAAACCGCTTATGCCGATTCAGGTGCTGACTATTACGAACAGAAATATCGACAACGTATTGTCTCTAAGCTGGAGAAAACAGCTCAATCTCTTGGGTTTGAGCTGGTTGCTTGCGCCTCAAAACTAGATTGAGTTTCTGAGGAGGACTTGATCTTTGAGACAGGGGTTTTAACCCCTGTCGTACTCAAGGTTTGGCGATGCAGGACTTACGCACCCAATCTCATAAACCGGGTTTCGACTTTCGCTCAACCAGCAGTTTTTTGACGAAAATACAGCATTTACCACAACGGTTAGGATATTCTCAATCAAGGATTTAGGCTGTAGGAAAATTTAGACTAGCGTAAATCCTAAATAGTTCTAAATTCGCCTACAGCCAAATCAGATGATTTCCAAAAAAAGTAAACTGACTCGAATTGCTTTGATCGTCGCGATCGCGATCGCCACCGGTGGATTATTTTTACTCAAAAAACCTGCCCCATTCGTACAAGCACAGACTCCATCGCCCTCACCAACCCCCGCCAAACCAGCACCCCAAGAAATCCTAGTCAATAATGAAGTGCGATCGCTTCCCGGATCGTTGGATAATGTACCCATGCTCAACAGCGACAGTCCAGAATGGGTGAAAAAAGAGGGAATTTTGCTTTCCACCTTTCCACCAGAAGGGAAAAAAGTACCCGCAGCTCATCTTAACTTCCCATTTCAGGGACAATTTAACTTATTCGCCCACCACTTCACCCACACTCCCCCCAACTTGCAAACCTTATACATTGGGGCGATTGTACACAATCCCGGCAAGCAACCCGTAACGGTGGAAGTCTTACAGGCAGCGAGTTATCTGATGGAACCAGATGCGCCTTTCAAACAAAAGCCGCCAATAAGTGAGAATCCTCAAGGGGAAGTATATTCTGGTCACGGCATTCGTGCTGTAGATAATATTTTGCGGGGAGTGCGACAACCCAATTTTCCCGCAAAACTGGTACTTGCTCCTGGGGAAAGCAAGATGCTACTCAATGGTTCAATTCCGGTGCGGGAGTTGCCAAAGCCTATAAATGGTCGTTCTACCTTTATGGCATTGAAAAGTAGCGGTAAAGTTTACGCTGCGACTTTGGCGCTATATGCCAAAAAAAATCCCGATGGTAGCGATCGCGCCCCTACTCTGAAAGAATGGCAAGATTTGTTATACAATGGTAGCTTAGCTTTACCCCGCGATAAAACTCCGACACCGCCCGGAGCCCCTGGCAATCTGATTTACAGTCGCGTTGCAGGCGTGCAACAAGGTTCGCGATGGCAAGCACAATTAGTAGATAAAAATAGCACTAATCTCACAATTCCCCAACGCGGTAAGGCTTATTCCTACGGAATCGCCACCCTCCGAGGCGGTAGACTCGGTACAGACCAAGTGCAAACAGCAAAACTGCTAGTACGCTATCCAGATACGGCCTACGAAGCACACGGTAACTACGGTGTCCACTACGATCTTACTTTTCCCCTGCACAACACCAGCGATCGACAGCAGCAAGTGGCGATCGCACTGGAAACACCTTTAAAAGAAGATAAGTTAGTAAAAAACGGGTTGCGATTCCGCAAACCTCCCTTAGATTTCCCCTATTTCCGAGGCACAGTCAGGTTGCGTTATAAAGATGATAGGGGTCAAAATCTGACGCGCTACGTGCATTTGTGGCATCGAGTTGGTCAAGTAGTAGAACCGATGGTCAAGTTGAAATTAGCAACCGGAGAAAAGCGATCGGTACAGGTAGATTTTATCTATCCTCCTGATTCTACGCCGCCGCAAGTATTGACCGTGAAAACTTTGGAGTAATATTGTTTGTAATAAGGGCTTTAGCCCTTTCAAACATAGCTTAATTGCATGAACTCCGACTCTGATAATTTAGAGGGCAAGAGATGTCAGCTTGTTGCTGAAGTACCTGGCCCTCCCGATACAAACTACAAATACTGCGTCTACAAGTGTAAAGACTGGCGTGGCGGCTTAATAGCTAGACCACTTAAAAAAGAATATGATTGTCCAAAAGAAATAGATTGGTGGGATTCTAATGAAATTCCCGGAGCAATACCAGAAAATGAGTAAAATGTCTAATTTTGAAACAGGAATAACTGCTTTTGAATCTGGAAACTATTCTGAAGCATTGAAAATTTTGCTGCCACTAGCAGAGTCAGGAAATCCTGAAGCCCAGTTTTCCATTGGCTGCATCTACGACCCAATATTTGGCATTCAATCTGATGCAGCTAAAGCGATTTTGTGGTACCACCAAGCCGCTGAACAAGGTCATCTTGTTGCACAAAATAATCTGGCAACGCTTTACTTGAGCGATAAAAATGTAGAACAAGCAATTAAGTGGTATCGCAAAGCAGCAGAACTTGGATTCCCTTTTGCACAGGAGATCCTCGGCGATATTTATTCCCTTGGTTTAGGTCTAGACGATGGCGAAGCCGCAATTATCAAGGATGAGTTAGCCGCAATAAAATGGTACAAGAAAGCCGCCTTGCAAGGATTCTCTACTGCTAAGCGCAGATTAAGTGAAATGTCTGCTGAAGATACAAAAATTGATTTAGAAATTGGCAAACTACGATCGCCCCAATCATAAATTTACCCAAGATTTTGCAATTAAGCGATCGCTGTGGTTTAATTGACACATCGCTATGCAGGGAAAACTATGGCATCTCCACAACCCCCATCACCCGAAAACAAACCTCTAGGCTTCGATGAATGGATCGGGATCTCAGTTGCGTTCGGCGCGATCGCAGCCATTTTCTTTTGGTCAACTGGTCAAAATGGCAATCAACTAGACATCTCAACTTCGCCATCTCCCACCCCATCCTCTAGCATACCAGCAAGGTTGAACCAATCGCAGCCAGTCGAGAACAATCCTAGTCAACCTTTGGCTAGTCCAACTGTCAGTCCCTCTTCATCTCCTGCGAAACCTCAACCGCAAGCAATTCCCTTAATTCCCCCTGCGGCAAATATCATTCCTCAAGCAGCAATCATTAACTCTGTTCCCTTACCTGCAACTCCCAAACCTCAATCTCCTCCCGTTAAAACAGCCATAGTTCCTGCTAAAATAAGTCCTGTACCTCAATCTAATTCTACCCAAACTGCTGCGATTAAATTCTCTGATGTTCCTGACAAATATTGGGCGCGTCCCTTTATTGAAAAACTATCAGAACGCAAAATTATTACTGGTTTTGAGGATGGTACTTTTCGACCAGAACAGCCAGTAACGCGAGCGGAGTTAGCAGCAATAATTGAAGGCATAGTTACTGACCAAAAAATTGCTCGGAAACCTGTTAACTTTAAGGATGTAAAAGCGGATAATTGGGCTGTTCCTGCCATTGCCAAATCTGTGCAAGCTGGATTTATGAAAGGATATCCCGGAAATTCTTTCCGTCCCGATCAAAATGTGCCAAAAGTGCAAGTTGTGGCAGCTTTAGCCAGCGGACTTAACCTGAAACCGCCCACAAAATTAGCTTCAACTTTAAAGAGTTATAAAGATAGTAAGCAGATACCAAGTTGGGCTATTGAACGAGTAGCAGCAGCAACACAGGCTAACCTAGTTGTTAACTATCCAAATCGAGATTTGCTCAACCCAAATCAACCAGCAACTCGCGCTGATGTAGCTGCTATGGTTTATCAAACCTTAGTTAAACTGGGAAAAGCAGAACCCCAATCTTCTGATTATATTGTCCGTCCTTGAATAGTCGTCAGGTGGACGTTGCTGCTAATAATATCTGCAATTAAATTGAGATTTAAACAGCAGCGCTTACCCTACGTTTCAATCTTGAAATATCATAATACTACCAGAATAGCAAGCAACCCAAACCTGCTTAGTTTCAGGATCGTAGGTGATTCCAATCGGGTGCGAATTAACATTAACTTTTTGCAGCACTTTCATATCTTTGGTACGGACTTTACTGACAGTATTAGAAAAGTAATTGACAACATAAAGGATTTGACCGTCACTGGAAATCGTCATACTACGAGGCGCTCTACCCGTACCAACTTTATCCACAACTTTACCCATTTTAAGGTCAATTTTAGCGACAGTTCCCTCACCATTCAAAGTAGAATAAAGATATTTTCCAGCGGGGTCAATGTTCAAATGACGCGGCGAACTGCCAATATTTCTCAGCCTTTCTACAGAAAAATCTTTGAGACTTACCTTGGCAATATCGGAGGAACCCATGACAGCAACGTAGGCATTTTTTGACTCTGCATCTACGGCAATACCACGCGGATATGCACCCAGTTTAATCCGCTTTACTTCCTGGTTTTTCTCGGTGTCTACTACGCTTAAATCCCACGTACACCAATTACTAACTAGCAGAAAGCGGTTATCTGGGGAAACTGCATTAAATTTGGGAACGGAACCAACTTGAATAACTTTTTCGATGTTAAGAGATTCGGTGTTAATACGGTATAAGAAACTTCGATCGTGCTTTCTTGAAGGAGAACAGCGATCGCTACCTGGATTTTTAAATCCAGAACCGTACATTTGATAATTAGATACATAGGCGTACTTGCCATCAGTAGAAAAAGCAGCTTCAACCGGAGCACCTCGATAATTGCCTTTGAATTTTGAGAAGCCAAATGCTGATAACTTCACCGTATCGGGAATAGTTTTGACTAAATTGAATTTGCGATCGTAAACAGAGATTGTGTGGCGGTACATCATGTTTTGGGCAAAAAACAAACCTGCGCCCGAATAAACAACTGATTTAGGCGAAATATTGCCATAAATAGTTTTTTTGAGCGTCATCTTGTTTGAAGTCTCTGCTTTTTTCGGAGCATTATCTGTTTTACCATCGATCGCAGGTGGTTTAACATTCTCAGACTTCGATGTTTGTTGGGAATATGTCTTAGTTGTGGTTAAAGTTGCCTGAGATTCCTCAGATTTAGATTGTAGCTTTGAGAGAGTACGACGGCCAGCAATTCCGTCAACTCTTAGACCTTTTTCTTGTTGAAATTTTCTGACAGCAGCGCGAGTTGCAGCGTCGTAAAATCCTGTAGTTTCACCAGCATAGTAGCCTCTCGTTTGCAAGTTTTTCTGGAGTTCGACAACTTCAGGGCCGCGATCGCCTCTTCTCAGCGCTAGTGCGGGATTTCCCCAACTGAAAAGCGTCAGCAAAATAGTAAAAATTACTAAAGGAATAGAAGTTAAACTAAGGGGATTTTTCCAATATTTTGCCGGGTGAAAGTTAGCAGTTTTTTCATGAGTTACAGCTAAATCGAAGTCAGTCAGTTTATCCATATCTATTAAGTTTTATATTGTTATGTTGCTTTTAGTTAAGATGAGTATTTTGTTAATCAAAATATAATTTACCCTAAAAGTGGATGGTAACAAATAAGCATTAGGACTTAGGTGAAAATGCTTATAGCAGTGCCATCTTATTGAGTGTAAATCCTCAGTAATTAAGAATATCACCGATTGCCAGTCTCCCTACTTCTGCTGCCACAGTAAGATTACGGACAGAAAAGCCAAGCTTATCCAAATCTTTACAAAAAGCTTAAGTAAATTCTACAGTAACTTTATAATTCACCTTTAGGAAGAGTTTAGACTAGGACGGAATAGAAGGAAAATATGCCGCTAGAAGTCACAGTTCTCTACCCTTATGTAGTTGAAATTACTTAGGGGATGCCAAACAATTACCACTTAGCTTGAGCTTCCTCACTTCCATAGCTTAAGTGCGTAAAAGTATAATCAAAGATAACCGATCGGCTTCAAAGTAGTATAGAAATCCCTCTAAAAACTCTTTTCTCAAAAGCATCTACGAGGTAGAATATGGCATACTTAGTTAAGCAATTTTTAATTAGCGCATCAGTATTAGTTGGTTTGGGTGCGATCGCTCCTGCTTCATCTTTAGCTGCATCCATCACTGGTGCTACCATTGGTGGTACAGCAGCTTATTTAACATATTCCTCCAACGGTACTAACACATTCACAGTCGCTAATACTCAGGCTAACGTACAAGCAGCCCTAGATGGAGATAGTAGTAGTCCTGGGGGAAACGTAGAGTTATTTTCTAATAGCGAACAATCTCCAATTTCCCCAGCAAATATATCTCAGAGCTTTAATGCTCTTTACAATTTCTTAGATTATAATCAATACACCAGCTTAAGCGGTCAAATTGGCGGTCAAGATACGGTATTGCTTCCAATCAACTACTATTCAATACTTTTCTACTTGCCGGTGGCTTTCAGCGTTTTAGCGACCCAAATATTTCTTATGTCAATCAAGATGGCGGGACAATTAAAATTGGTTTAGCGGGTCACTACGATGCCCTAGCTTTGTTAGGAATTCCATCAATACCAGGATTGCCCTTACAAGCAAGCGAACTTGTTAAAGTTATCTATGGCGGTAAAACTGAATATAAATACAGTTTTAATGCCACGCAATCTGGTTTAACAGCTTCAGATGACGGCATTTCTCATAATGGTAATTATGAAGTCACTCTAAGCGCCGAACCAGTTCCAGAACCAACAACAATGGTGGGTTTAATTTTGGGTGGAAGTGGCTTACTTGCAGCCAGACGCAAATCGATGAAAAAAGCATAACAGCAACCGCTTTCAGCGGTTAGGGGCTAGGGGCTAGGGAAAGAAGGGAAAGGGAATAGAATCAGCGAGTTTGGTGAAACTCAGAACGTCTTAACCGACTACAGGAGTTGCTACATACATTTTACGTAACGCCTCCCTCTGGGCGGCGTTACGGATATTTTTGCATAACTCCTGTTAGTCTTAAGGTAGGTATTGCTGCTAAAAATGTCTGCAAAAAATTGACCTTTAAACAACAGCACCACCTTACTTTTAAGCAACAGCTAAACCAGTATGTACCAATAAAGGTTTAGTGCTCGGTTCCCTTCCTCGGAAAGCCTTAAACACCTCCATCGGATGCAAACTTCCCCCTAATCCTAAGACAGTATCGCGGAAACGAGCCCCCGTAGATGCGATCGCATCCTCATTTTCCAAACCAGCCTCCTCAAAAGCAGAAAAAGCATCAGCACTCAAAACCTCAGCCCATTTATAACTGTAATATCCCGCCGCATAACCGCCAGCAAAAATATGTCCGAAGGCGCACAAAAATGAATCTCCAGGCAATGGCGGTAAAACAGTTGTAGTCTTAGCAATGCGGTTGCGAACATCCATTACACTTTCCTCGCCTCCTGGCTGATAGCCGTGATGCAATTCAATATCAACCAAGCTAAAATGTAACTGCCGCAACATCCCGCTACCACTCATATAATTGCGTGCAGCCAGTAACTTTTGATAATAATGTTCTGGCAAAGTTTCCCCTGTTTCGTAATGCTTAGCCATGCCGAACAGAGTAGCGCGATCGTAACACCAATTCTCCATAAATTGACTGGGTAATTCCACTGCATCCCACTCAATATTATTGATGCCGGCCGCCCCCGGATGGTCTACTTTTGTCAACATATGCTGCAAGCCATGACCGAATTCATGGAACAAAGTTTCAACTTCTATAAAGTTCATTAAACTCGGCTTTCCATCTACAGGAGGAGATTGATTGCAGACCAAATAAGCCACAGGCAAGCGTGTTTTTTGTCCGTCTACATCCATGATTTTAGCCCGTACAATACACTCATCCATCCAAGCACCACCGCGCTTTTCTGCGGGACGACTGTAAGGGTCTAAATAGAAATACGCGATCGCATTTCCTTTCTCATCAGCAATCTGGAAATAACGCACGTCCTCATGCCATACTGCCGCCTCACCATCAGCAGCAGTGACAGTCACGCCAAACAGCCGATTTACTAAAGTAAATAAGCCATCAAGTACCTGGGGTAAAGGAAAATAAGGCCGCAATTCTTCAGCACTAAAAGCAAACTTTTCTTCCCGCTGACGTTCTGCCCAAAAACTGATATCCCAGTGCTTCAAATCTTGAGCTTCCGGGGAGCCTTTCGTAGCAGCAAAAGCCTTTAAATTCTCCAAATCTTTGATAGCAGCATCGTAACTAGCGCCGCGCAATTCTTCCAGCAAAGCCTCTACAGCTTCCACATTAGGAGCCATTTTACTAGCTAAACTCAATTCAGCATAACTGCTAAATCCCAGCAAAGCAGCTTTCTCTTTTCGCAATTCTAAAATGCGATCGATTAGCGGCCAATTATTCAACTCGCCGCTAGAAGCACGACTCATAAAAGCTTTGTAAAGCTTTTCTCGCAAGTCGCGGCGGGTGCTGTGCTGCATGAAAGGGCCATAACTGGGGAAATCTAAAGTGATGCGCCAAGGGCCATTTTCAGTAGTAGCATCTTCTGCGCCTTCAGCACGAGCAGATTGAGCGGCTAAACTGAGTAAACTAGGAGGTAAACCATCAACTTCATCCTTATTTGTCAGAGTGAGACTAAAAGCTTTTGTAGCGTCAAGAACGTGGTTAGAAAATTTAGTACCAATTTCGGCTAATTCCATTTGAATAGCATTGAAACGTTCTTTTTTATCACCTTCTAATCCTACGCCAGACAGCTCTGAATCTCGGATAGAGGATTCTACAATTCGCTTTTGAGCTGAGTCTAAACTTTCCCATTCGCTGCCGCTATGCAATGCTTTAAAAGCATCATATAAAGGTTTACTTTGGCTAAATTTATTCCAAAACTGGACAACTTGAGGCTGCATAGTTTCGTGAGCAGTTCGCAATTCTGGGCTATTCTTAACACCAGTTAAGTGTCCAATTACGCCCCAACTCCAGTTTAAACGCTCTACAATGCTCTGTAAGGGTTCTACTAAGCCACTCCAAGTCGGTTTAACAGTTGCTTCTAAGCTGCTAAGCTCTTTCTCTAGTTCGGCTAGTATTTGTGTGATTGCAGGGACTACGTGCTCTGCTTTAATGGTATTGAAGGGAGGTAGTCCTTTGCCAATTAGTAAGGGGTTTTCATTAACGATCGCAGCAGTCATAGGATTTTTCAGACAAGGTTGACTTTTAATCTTGTAGCACAGTTACCTGTTTAATTACTTGGCGGTTGAAACCGCTACTACACTAACAAAGTCCGCGTAGGCGGACTTTAAGAATCAGAGGAAACCTGCATGAGTTGGGTTAAAATTCTACAGTCCGCGCAGGCTGACTTGGTTTGTATAGCCGCGAATTCTATTCGCCAGCTTAAGTTGACTCAGAATTAACTCCCCAAAATTGAGAATTGTCCGCTCGTAAATCGAATAAGTGCAGGCCAAATTGTTCGGAAATTTCCTCACATACCTTCAGACCTCTCACACTACTACCATGAGAATCCAGCAAAGGTGAGAAGACTGCGATCCCCATTTTATGAGGAGCAACGGCGATAATTCCCCCAGAAACGCCGCTTTTGGCGGGAAGCCCGACTGTATAAGCCCATTCACCAGCAAAATTATACATACCGCAAGTGTACATAATTGTTAAAATATTTCTCACATAGCGAGATTCAACGGCTCGTGCTTTGGAGATCGGATTGATGCCACAATTAGCGAGGGTGGCGGCCATAACTGCTAAATCTTGGCAGTTAACCATGACGGAACATTGCTGAAAATAAAGGTCTAGAGCTTCGTCGATATTGGGTTCAATCATGCCAAAATTGAGCATGAGGTGTGCCATTGCGCGGTTGCGGTGTCCGGTGCTGCGTTCTGAGGTGAAAACAGACATATCTACGAATAAATCGCGACCGACGTAACGCTGGAACATATCTAACATTCGGTTGAGGCGTTCGGTGGGGTCTATGCCTTTGATTAAACTGGTAGTAGCGATCGCGCCTGCATTTACCATTGGATTATAAGGCCGTTTTGAAACTTCATCTACTTGAATAGAATTAAAAGCATCTCCCGTAGGTTCAACACCAACTCTGGTTAAAACGTAATCTCGACCGCGATCTTCTAAAGCCATTCCATAGACAAAAGCTTTAGAAATTGACTGAATTGTAAATAGTTGGTCGCAGTCACCAGCTTGATAAATTTGACCGTCTGCTGTAACGACACAAATACCAAACCAGTCAGGATTTGCCTTTACTAGTTCGGGAATGTAGTTAGCCAGTACACCCTCTTTTAGTGGCTGGAATTTCAGGTGTAATTCGTCGAGGAAGGTTTGAATCGGAGAATTTAACAAGGTGGCGCTCCATATTAATCATAGGACTTACGCATGAAGTACGAAAAATCGGGGTTTGGGATTGCTTCGCTGGGTTCGCAATGACATAACGATCTTGTATCTGCGTAAGTCCTAAATCATATAGCAACCGCCAAGGCAATCAGAGCATACTTTGGCAATTGCTAAAACTATTGATTTTATTGTATTTTTCTTCTTCCTTCCTCCCTCTTCCTTCTTCCTTCTTCCTTCTTCCTTCTTCCTTCTATTCTGTTTGCTGCAACTGCTTGACAACATAAATTAACCGCTTGAGGTGAGGTTTCAAAACTTCTTGCTGCTCTTGTTCTAAACGGTTAATTTTGGCGGCGATCAGCGATAAATCTTCTCCAGTTTGGGGAGAGATAGTTTGCACATCATTCTGGAGAGTTGCGATCGCTTCTTGAATTAATAAAAACCTGGTATTTAAAACCTTCCAATCTTCTTGGGTGAGTGCATTTTCTGTCAAGTGTTTAGTCATGCTTTGCAGTTGCGCGATCGCTTCCCGGATCGGTTCTATATCTGCGGCTTCTGGGATCGATCGAGCTTGCACTTCCGCGCTTACTTGCTGTCGAACTTCGATCAAAGCTGATGCTACAATCTCTTGTAGAGAAGACACTGACTGACCCAGACTGAGAATCTGTTGCTCAAAATCTATAGAGTCAAAGTTTTCTGAACGAGGAATCGCCACAATTTGCTGGCGGAGAGACTCAATATCTGCTGATAATTGCTGGCGAAGTTTAACTACGATCGCGACGGTTGTTCTTTCCATTTTCTCTAGCGATCGCCGCACTTCAGCAATTTCTGGATCTTGAGAAACCACCTTCTGCTGCTCAAAACGATAGCGGTTAGCAACAGAGAGGGAAAGCGCCAAAGTCAGGGGAGCCACCCCATAAAAAGCTTGACCCGAAAGCGCCACAGCTAGGGAACCGAGAGCAGATGCACCGAGAGAAGCATACTCAGCCAACTCCAGCCAGTGCCTTTTGTGAGAAGTTGGTCTCACTTTTGGGAGTGAGGGGTCGAGCTTCCGCACGGCTTTAGGAGTCATAGTGTCTTCCCGTCTTTGATAAACTTGTTGCGAGACTTGGGGGATCATCGGGTTCTATCCTTATTAACTCATATACTCGCTAGGGGTTAGCCCAAGAGTTTTTTGATTATTTTAATTTTGGCATGAGGCTTGACTACAGCTCGTTTAGCTTGTTTGGGACTTTAAGAGGATTTTACCACTTTTGCGATCGCATCTATAAATTCCGCGCCTGGGCCAGACAGCCAGACTAGCACACCCTCCCCCGCCGCAAAATCCTGAGTGTAGCCATTGACAGAGTACTGCAAATAATCTAACTCCCGGATACCCCTGACCACACTATAGCGCGTGACTTTTGTTAACGAAGGAGAGGAGACGAGATGCGATCGCGCTTAACGCCAGCACAAACTAAAATAAAATGATATGATATGATGTCAATTTCTGATACCAATTGAAAATCAGCACTTAAAAAATGAACTCAAATAACAAATATCTTCACCAAATTCGCTCTATTTTCAGCATTACTCTTTTTGTTGCTCTTGTATTAGGAGTAAGCTATTTAACAGTAAATTTTTTCATCCGCATAGTAGAAAAATTTGCCTAATTTCACCTTTTAACCGCAGATAAATCCAACTCTGCACGGATAATTTTATACTCACCTGCTTGTATCTGCGGTTAAAAACTATAGCAAACCTAAGTCATTATTTATGATGATAATTTAAACCCATGAAGATTGCTTGAGTAAAATCTATTCTCACAATTCATCTAAAATTGCTATATTCCTTGAGTCTAATGCAAAAACTTCCGTACCTGATACTCACGAACTTCAACAATCGGCATCTGCAAATCCCCCATCAATTGGTCGATTTCATCTATTTTATTTTGCGGAATAGACTTCCACTGTTCTCTAGTTTCCCAACGAATCATAAATACGACCTCATTTCGCTCTGGATCTACCCATGTTTCTTTGCCTAGAAAACCAGGGAAGCTTCTTAATCCAGCCGTCCAAACTTCTTCGTCTCGCTGAATAAAAGCCTCACATTTTTCAGCAGGAACTCTAAATTTTAACCACTCAATTATCATTTGTTAGTTGTTAGTTGTTAGTTGTTAGTTGTTAGTTGTTAGTTGTTATTTACCAATTAGCAATTAGCAATTAGCAATTAGCAATTAGCAATTAGCAATTAGCAATTAGCAATTACCTAAAAGGTATTGTAATCACAAATTGCGTACCCTGTCCAGGCTCAGAAAAACATTGCAACTCGCCGCCATGTTTCTCAACCACCAAATGGTGAGAAATAGATAGCCCCAAACCAGTACCTTTCCCAGTAGGCTTAGTAGTAAACAACGGGTCAAAAATGCAGCGGCGAACTTCCTCCGTCATACCCGGCCCATTGTCCTTAATTGCGATCGCCACCCCCCGATCATTCACAACTTCAGTACGAATCTCAATTATATGGCTTAGCGGTGAGTTTTCTTTCCCACGTCTGCTACCATTAACTGTAAATCCCTCCTCCAAAGCATCAATAGCATTAGTCAACAAGTGCATAAACACCTGATTTAGTTGCCCTGCATAACACTCAATGCGCGGCAATTTTCCATACTCCTTAATCAGAGAAATCCCCGGTCGTCCCGCCTTAGCTTGGAGTCTATTTTGCAAAATTAGCAGCGTACTATCTAAACCTTCGTGAATATCCACTGGCTTCATATCAGCTTCATCCAAACGGGAGAAATGGCGCAGACTTCTCACTACATCTCGGATACGTTCTGACCCCACTTTCATCGAATCCAGCAGCTTTGGCAAGTCTTTCTTCAAGAAATTCAAACCCATTTCTTCTTTTTCAGCTTCAATATTCTCCACCGGATTTGGATAGTGTCGATCGTAAAGTTCTACCAACCTAATCAAATCTTGAGTATAGTGACTTGCATGAGTAAGATTGCCAGAAATGAAATTCACGGGATTATTAATTTCATGAGCAACACCTGCAACTAACTGTCCCAAAGAAGACATTTTTTCAGTCTGAATCAATTGAGTTGTTTACAGTCATTTCTGAAACCGTTGGCTGTCCTGCCAGTGCAGCTCGATATTGAGGCTCAACTTGTTCGCAAACTTCGGGAGGGAAAACTTCATAAAGAGTTCTGCCTTCCATTAACTCTTGAGAAAGACCAATTTTTTCTAATTCCGTCCCTTCAGCAAGAGTAAAGCGGAGGTCAGAATCAAATAAAATTACCGCGCCATTAGGGAAATTCCTAGTCAATGCGCGATACTTTTCTTCAGACCGGCGCATGGCGGCTTCCATCCTTTTGCGCTCTGTAATTTCTAAACCGACAAATACCGCAGCCCTACCTTGATGGTACTTCTGAGCGACGATTAAATAAGTGCGGGACACTCCTTTAACAGTAGCTGTTACTTCTTTAGAACTAGCCCAATCTGGACTAGCAAAAAACTCGTAAACTAAATCGTTAAATTTGGGGCTAGTCTCTAAAAACCCTACTTTTTGTCCGACAAAAGCATGGGTTGATAATTTGTAAGCAGCGGCTAAATGCTTGTTTACGCCTAAGTATCGCAAATCGGAACTTACCCAAGAAACCAATCCCGGTACAGCATCTAATACTGCTTGGAGTTGTTCTTTAGCATCTAAAAGTGCTGCCTGTGCTGCTTTGCGCTCGGTGATATCGCGGGCAAAGGCGCAGTGATACTCAATACCATTAAATTCTAAATAGTTGACAGTTACTTCTACGGGAAAACTGCGACCCCGTTTGGTTTCGCGGCGAGATTCAAAGGTGAAGGAACCTTGTTGTTTGACTAAGTTCCAATGGTTTGGCCATGTTTCTGCTGACAATTCGGGGTCAATGTCGTGAATGCTGAGTCGTAGCAGTTCTGAACGGGAGTATTGTAACGAATGGCAGGCGGCTTCGTTGACGTAGCAAAGTTGCCCGTTTGAGGTCATCCAGAAGACGGCATCGGCGGCGCGATCCATCGCAAATTGAGTTAGCTGTAGCGCTTCTTCTAGGTGCTTGCTCTCGGTGATGATTTCGGTGAAGAGTATCAGGCCGCCGATCGCACCGTCGCTGCTATACCAAGGCTGAAATACCCATTTCACCCACTCAATTTTGCCGTTGGGTATGATGAAAGTTTCTGATTCGCACTCCGGGAGGATTCCTGCTAGGCAAGCTTGGGCGTTTTGCCACCAAGTATCGGGGAGGTTGGGGAAGAGTTCGGAATGAGAGCAGCCGATCGCATCGTAGCTGCTGTTGCCGTAATCTTTTTGCCACCGCCGAGAAACGGCTAGATAGCGCATTTCGCGGTCAACCATAGCAACGGCTGCGGGTATGTATTCTACAAATCGGCGAAATCTGTCCTCACTCTCAGACATGACCATCTCTGGAGGTTGGTTCGCAGTCAGGGTCTTCCCATTGGTGTAAGTCGCCAATACCGGAATTGTCGGCTGAGCTTGGTTTGTGTGCACTTTTGGGATGCCCTCCTTGTCGGTCATGTTTAAAAATTATCTGGGATGTTAATTGAGACACCCCAGCTTTCTCTGGTCACTGAGTTGATGGGTTTAACTTATAGGGGGTCTAACCCCTTATTAATAGCATCTCCGACATAAGCTTGTCTATGGATATTTGGTCTGATTTATCTCTCAAACCCGATGGCAATTGCCCTCGCCATCGTTGTCACCATCGAAATACTGAAAGCGAGCTCACTCGCCTTTGAGCAGTTACGCAGTTCGCGAACGCTTTTCCGGTGAATTAAGTAGAACTAAAGCCCATCAAAAATAGATTGTTGAAAATAAGCAGCAAAACAGGTCGGCAGATTTTCCCGTTCAGTGCTTGTTTGCAGCGTCGTCTGAGAAAACCGCCTAGATGCAACCTGATGTTTTTGCGCGTCGGCATTTACTGAGATCCTGAATTAAGACTCAAAACTCGAGAACCAAAGCTTCACAAAAATTCAGTAAATTTACTGGGAAAATAGCCCTCTTTACTCAGACAAATTTGTAGGTAAATTCACTGGTAAAATCGACCCTTCCCTTCCGTAAAACTGCTGGATCTAGTCTGTCAGTCGTATTGCACGTCATCAAAACTACGAGTTTTTGCTGAACTTGAATGCCATCTTCATCAATGACACTCTGGTATAAGGTTCCGTCGAGTAAACTCAGAATGTGCTCGGTTTTACTATTGCGCTGAGCTGCGTCGCTGGCACGATTTTGTGCCAAATTATCAGCTTCATTAATAATAATACAAATTCGCTCCAAATAGCTAGGCGGTACGAAATTTTCTACAGCATCGTGATCCAAGATAAAAATTACATACCCCAAAGGCATTAGAATTTCCTTGGCTACAGCTTGCGTCCAGGCAGTTTTGCCAGTCCCTGGTTCTCCGCTGACGAGTACGGCCAATTGGCTGCGATCGAGTACCGCCTGCTGCACTGTATCAGTAAAATTTTGGATATCAGGGGGAAATGTCCGAATTGGATATTGACTCTGAACTTGTCCAACCCGGCTTTTGTAACCACTGAGGATGACGGCCAGATTGTAAGTAGCTTTATTTACCATCGGCGCGATATCTTTCGACATCAAAGTATAGCGCCTGCGTCCGCGATCGTAGTCATCTATTTGCAGCCAGCAGGAGCGTTGCGGCCAAAAAGCATAAACAGTGCCTAAAACTTCCAGACGATCCCAGCTTACAAATCGCTCTGTTGGGTAATAAAAATGCCGCTCCATAAAGCACTGGGTAACGATTTCGGGCTTACCCAACAAAGTCAGAACCTTGAAAATTGTAATTTCCTGCAATTTGTTGAGAACGTAATCGATGGGAATACTATCGCGGCTCACTAATTGAGTAACAGGAGTTTCTATACTCAGAATGTCTTTGTACCGATAATCTGGGCCTAATGGTTGGGGGGTAATATAGTTCCAAAATTCGTCAATTTCATAGCGCGTGTTTTCAGAAAATACATTTAAAATATTTGCGAACCAACTATATTGATTGCGACCGAGAGCATCAGCGACATCGCTGGCGATATCCAGAGTTTTTTGAGTGAGTTCTAAGGGATCGTTAGCTGCTAAATGCAACAGGTAACTCAAGTTAAACTCTCTATATAATGGTCGCCAACCAGCGCCTAATAGCCCTCTACTTTGAGGGTTGTTTTGGAGGGAATTGTCTTGGCGATCGCTAAAGTATCCTGAACCCATTATTTCCAATCCTCGGTACTAAATTTTAAAATTTAATATGACTTTCTCACCCTTCTTGGTAACGCCGCCCTCTGGATATTTTTTTACAGCTAGGGTGGCGGCCTTACACTATTAATCTGTCAGTAGTTGAATGCTGCGATTAGTAGAATATTTCTTTCCTTCGCGATATAGATTATGGCAGCCCCTAATCTACAAGGTGCGGGAGTAATTTTGTGGCTCAGGTTAGCTTTAGATATTCAGGCGGAACGTACTCGACAAGCCAAACTCCATTTTCAGAACAGTAAAATGTATAACCTCGATCGTGCATTGCTTCTGCGGCGATAGTAAAAACTACTGGTAAACCGTGCCTTGCTCCTACCTTTTGCGCTGTTTTTATATTAACAGATAGATGAACGTGGTGTCGCGACATTTTGCAAATTCCACTCTTGAGAATAGACTCGACTGCGCCTTTTCCAGTTCCGTGATATAACACATCAGGAGGAACAGCAGGCTCTAATTGTAAATCAACTGTTATACTATGTCCTTGGTTAGCACGAATTAGAGTACCTGTGGAGTCAAATGAGAAACGTTGTTTGTCGTTTTTTGCGACTACTTCTTTGAGTTCTGCCAGTTGAATAGGGAAATTGCGATCGCTGCTTGCAGCTAGGAGTCGATCGACAGCAACCCAGCCCCCAGGAGAGAGTTCTATGCCTAAGCGCTCTGGTGTGTGCCGAAGATGTCTACTGAGATATTTGCTGATTTTAACTAACCGAGAGTTATTCATATATTGCTCTTCCTTCTCCCTTTAACCTTTCTGAAAAAAAGCAGAATTTCTTTGTGTAGTATTTGATATACTACATGGTCTGTACGAAGGTGTCAAGAGCGGGGAGAAAGTTATTTGATTGAGTTTTATATTAAATTGTGAACGATCGCTTATTCCTTCAAGGCGAGGAGTTTTGTGCGAACATCCGCTTGGGAAAGCTGGAGTAAAATCTATCCGTAGGTTGAAGCAAGTCGCCAAGCCATCAGCTACCTACGGAGAATTGAAGTAATAATTATAGTAATAGTAGCACTGGCAATCAGACTGAAAGCAAGTTGCACAACCCACTGTGTAGCTTTTTGATAGTTATCGAATTTGTCATTGGATCTCTCAACATCAGTTGATAGCCTCTCAACATCAGTTGATAGCTTGTCTAGCTTTTCAATCACATTTACCAGTGTCGGGTCAGAGTTAGGATTAGTTGACATAAAATCATTTAAATAATGTCGTTAGGAGTGAAACTAAACAATCCCAGTTAATGGCAATTGCTGGGTCGATCGCCATGACTTGCAATATCTCTACTTGCTTAAATTCTAATTTTTCCATAAAATCATTAAAATACAAGCAAACTCAACATTATTGGCAAAGGCTCTAACCAAGTAAATTACAACTTTTAGTATTGAAAGTAGCGCCATAATAGAGTAAAATCAAAGATTGTGACTTTTAACGCAATTTAAACAAGCTCGCCGGGAGGAATCGGGATGACACAGCAAACCTTACATGGAACCAGCCGCAAACGCAAAAGAACATCAGGTTTTCGGGCCAGAATGCGAACCAAAAACGGTCAAGCCGTAATTAGCGCCCGCCGCAAAAAAGGTCGTCATCGCTTAGCAGTCTAGAAATAAATCCCTCGCGAATGGCAACGCCTTACCAGAAACCCGGTTTCTCGTGCCAAACGCAGCTTAAATGTTGCCTTCAGTGAAACCAGGTTTCTGCCACCAGACCCCATGTTGCCCCCAGCCAACCGACTCCGGCGCAAAGAAGACTTCAGTGCCGTTTACCGCAAAGGAATTCGCCGCAATTCCCACCATCTGACATTAAGAGCTCTGCGGCACTCAAATAAAGCCGAATTAGCTCAGCAGCAAAAAGACTTGAAATCCTTGCCTGCAACGTGCATCGGCATTTCTATTAGTCTCAAAGTTAGCAAGCGTTCAGTCGTCCGCAACCGAATTAAGCGACAGATTCGGGCCGCCCTGCGGCAGATGTTGCCCCGCATCTCTCCTGGGTGGAATCTAGTAATTGTAGTTCGGCCTACAGCCCAAGAGTGCAATTATGGTGAATTTCTGCAAGAATTAGAGCAGTTGTTGGTAGAAGCGGAGGTGCTAAATGGGAATTAAAGAGGAAGTCTTTTATGAAGGCGGGCCGGCGATCGCAGACTTGATGATTAACCTACTGTTAGGTATGACCGTAGTTGGCTTACCCCTAGCCGTAGGAGCGATCGTGCGATCGCTGTGGCTGCGCTACCGGATCACCAACCGCCGAATCTCAGTGACAGGCGGCTGGATGGGAGGCGATCGCACGGACATAGTTTACTCAGAAATTGTCAAAATAGTAAAAGTACCACGCGGTTTCGGCACCTACGGAGATATGGTCGTCACCCTCAAAAATGGTGGCCGCTTAGAACTTCGGGCAATTCCTAGATTCCGTGAAATCTACGATTACATAAATGAAAAACTGTCTCCAGCAGCTCAAAAAGCTAGCCTCACAACCTCTAAGTGACAAATTTTAAGGTAAAACCCTTAATTTTAGGCTATAACCGCCTACCTTCTGTCACTTCAAAACCTACTAATCCCCAAGGATTGTAGCTACTTTAAATTAGAAAACTCAGAGCACTTAAGTTAAATCAAAGCTAATGGATTTTGGTATCTCGTTTCTCTCCAATAACCTAATGCTACCGATCCTAGATTTTTTCTACGGGATCGTGCCTAGTTACGGTTTAGCGATCGTAGCTCTGACGCTTGTAATTCGCTTTGCCCTTTACCCGCTAAATGCAGGCTCCCTTCGCAATATGCGCCGCATGAAAGTAGCGCAGCCATTGATGAAAGAGCGAGTTGAGCAAATTCAGAAGCTACATAAAGACAATCCTGCCAAACAGCAGGAAGAAATGAGCAAAGTATACAAAGAATTTGGCAATCCCCTAGCTGGATGCTTCCCGCTATTGGTGCAAATGCCAGTGCTATTTGCCTTATTTGCCACTTTGCGAGGTTCGCCTTTTTCTGATGTTAACTATACCGTTAACCTCCAAGTCCTACCCCAAGAACAGATCGAACGGGTACAACCGCAAGCTTTTGCAACTCCTCCTCAAAATATTTACATCGCCGATAGCGTTCACGCTCCGATTATCGGCTTACTTCCAGGGGGAGACAAACTCGGAGTTGGCGAAAAAACCCATCTAGAGTTTCAAACAGTTGAGGGCAAACCGCTAGCGGCTCTAGCAGCAGAATACGATCAAAATACGCTCGTCCCCCATTGGAAAGTAATCAAAGGGGAAGAGCGGGTGCAAGTGGATGAACAAGGGAACATTACAGCTCTAGAACCCGGAGATGCAACGATTCAAGGTACGATCCCTGGTTTGGCGACAAACAAAGGCTTCCTATTTATTGAAGCCCTCGGCCGTGTCGGCGCGATCGATCCAGACGGCAAGATTCACTGGGATATTCTGGTAATGATTCTGGGCTTTGGTATCAGCTTGTATGTTAACCAAACCCTTTCTGGACAAACTCAAGGGCCGAATGATAATCCCCAGCAGGCGACAATTAATAAACTCACTCCCGTGATATTTTCTGGGATGTTTTTGTTCTTTCCCCTGCCAGCAGGTGTGTTGATGTATATGCTGGTTGCTAACATCTTTCAAACCGTTCAGGCTTTTATTTTGTCACGGGAACCATTACCGGACAATCTCCAGAAAATAGTAGATGAAGCTGAGGCGAAAGCAAAGAAAGATAAGGGAGAAGATGCACTTCCTTTTGAGCCGGGACGTACTAAGAAGAAGGCTTGATACTAACCATGAGTGAGAATCAAATACAGCGCGGACAGGAATGGTTAGAAAAACTACTCAGCCTGTCCAAGATTACCTCAAACGTCATCCCTAGCCATCAAGAAGATGGCTACTGGTTGACTATTGATGACAGTAGCCTGACACCAGCTCAGATTGAAATTCTAATCGGTTATGAGGGTATGGCAATCGATGCAATTCAATATTTATGTAACACCATTGTCAACATCTCTGAGGAGCAAGGTGAACCAACGGGTTACACAATTGAACTGAATGGCTATAGATTGCGTCGTCTCAAGGAATTGCAAGCGATCGCAGAAAGGGCAGCAGCACAAGTGCGGCAGACGGGAGAACAATTTGAACTCAAATCTCTTTCTTCTGCGGAACGTCGTCAAGTTCACAGCCTTTTGAGCGAATGCGACGATTTAGAAACTTATAGCATAGGACAAGAGCCAGACCGTCGCTTAGTCGTGCGGTTGCGCTGAGTTAATTTGGGGTTTGAGATTTGCTAGCGATCGCAAATCCCAAATCCTAAATCGCAAGAGGAAGGCGAGGTATTAAGATGGATGCAATTTATATCCCCCATCTACTCAAAAAAACAGAGCAGAAAGAGGAAATTCAGTTTGAAGAGTTACTGCCGGATCTAGAAACTCTTACGCCTGTAAGAGGCTATTTACGAGTGACGCACCAAGGGACTTATCTGGATGTCAGGGCGAAGGCAGAAACAATTGTTACTCTCACCTGCGATCGATGTTTAAAACAATACAATCACCGTTTGGCAGTTAATACTTCGGAAATGATTTGGCTGGATGAAGCAGCAAGTTCAGTAGAGTCAAAAGCGGGAGAAATCGAAGTCGATTTAGAAGATTTGGTAGAAACTCTATCTCCTAACGGCTATTTTGAGGCGGGAGATTGGCTATATCAGCAAATATGTCTGGAAATGCCACTGAGAAAGTTGTGTGACTCTAAGTGCCGGGGCATTCAACTCACAGATGTCGATAAATCGCAACCTTTGTCTGATGCTCGATGGGCTTCTTTAGAAGCTCTGAAAAAGCAATTACCTGGATAATATTTTGTTAATTGTTAGTAGTTAGTGGTTAGTGGCAATCGATCGCCCATAGCTAAAAAATTAAAAAATTACAACTAACAACTAACAACTAACAACTAACAAATAACAATTAACAATGTCCACTTTTAGTAACGAGTTTGAACTGCTACTGCGATCGCGCTATCCTGTAATTTACATTCCCACGCGGGAGGAAGAGCGGGCAGAAGTCGCGATCGCGCATTCTGCTAAAAATTTAGGAAACCGAGCCGTTTATATCTGGGATTTTGTCGATGGCTACCAAGGCAACCCCAACGATCTCGGCTTTGGCAAACGCAATCCTCTACAAGCTTTGGAATTTCTCGAAAAGCTGCCCGCCTCCGCTCCGGCAATCTTCATTTTACGGGACTTCCAACGATTTTTAGAAGATATTTCGATTTCCCGCAAGCTTCGCAATCTCGCCCGATCCCTGAAATCTCAACCTAAAAATATTGTCATTATTTCTGCTCAGATTGCTATTCCCGATGACCTGGGCGAATTATTGACAGTTTTAGAGTTTGCGCTGCCAACGGCTGCGGAAATCAAAATTGAGGTAGAACGCCTGTTAATGGCTACTGGACAGCCTCTAGAAGGGCGCTTGTTGGATGAAATGGTGCGTTCCTGCCAAGGACTTTCTATCGAAAGGATTCGGCGGGTGTTAGCGAAGGCGATCGCTACTCGCGGCGAACTTCAACCCGATGACGTAGAATTAATCTTAGAAGAAAAGCGCCAAACTATCCGCCAAACTCAAATTTTAGATTTCTACTCAGCCCATGAAAATATTTCAGACATCGGCGGTTTAGATAATCTCAAAGAATGGTTACTGCGACGCGGAGGCGCTTTTTCTGAAAAAGCCCGACAGTATGGTTTACCGCATCCGAGAGGATTACTGTTAGTAGGTATTCAGGGAACGGGCAAATCTCTAACGGCAAAAGCGATCGCCCACCATTGGCATTTACCCCTATTGCGATTGGATGTTGGCCGCCTATTTGCGGGATTAGTCGGCGAGTCGGAATCTCGCACTAGGCAAATGATTCAGTTAGCAGAAGCGCTTGCACCCTGCGTACTTTGGATCGATGAAATTGACAAAGCTTTTGGCGGTTTCGACAGTAAAGGAGATGCAGGAACAACTAGCAGGGTGTTCGGGACTTTTATTACTTGGTTAGCAGAAAAAACTTCTCCTGTTTTTGTCGTGGCTACTGCTAATAACATTCAGTCTTTACCGCCAGAAATGCTCAGAAAAGGTCGATTTGATGAGATATTTTTCGTGGGTTTGCCGAATCAAGAAGAGCGACGTGCTATTTTTGAAGTGCATTTATCTAGGCTGAGGCCACAGAGTTTAAAAAACTACGATCTAGAGCGCTTGGCTTATGAAACTCCCGATTTTTCCGGGGCGGAAATCGAGCAAACTTTGATTGAAGCAATGCACATTGGTTTTAGTCAAAATCGCGATTTTACTACAGATGATGTATTAGAATCTGCTAGTCAGATGGTTCCTTTAGCTAGAACCGCGCAAGAACAAATTCAATTTCTGCAAGATTGGGCCGCCGCCGGCAAAGCTCGCCTAGCTTCCCGATATGGCGGTTTAAGTCGTCGGATTCAGGGATAAACAGCTATAATTCTAATTATTTAGATTAAGTAAATGTTTAATTTCTTCTAGGGTAAATGGAGGATTTTTTCTATGTATCATTGCATGACAGTTAGGACATACGGGACGTAAATCTTGAATTGGATCAACTTCATATTCTTGATTAATTTCAGATAAAGAGATTAAATGATGAACATGAATGAAACCTTTACCTATTTCTCCAAAAACTTTTTCAAAATCAAATCTACAAATAAAACAATTTTTTCCATAGTATTCAATACATTTTTTTCGAGCTTGATTATTTCTTTCATAAGAATTAACTGTTACTTGACTAACAGCACCTTCTTTGAAAATTCTTTTTAGTTCTATTTCTCCAACTTCATCAGTAAATATTAATGTATCATCTGCTACATCGTCAGAATCAAAAATATCTTCAAAATTCAGTTTTGGGTTAGTTAAAATCTTACAAACTAAATCATATAGTTCTTTTTCAGAATATGCTTGAAATCCTTGATAAATTTCTTTTTCAAAATGCCATAGCTCTCTCTGCCACCAACCTTTACGGCTATTTTTATGATAAGGATCAAAAGCATCTCTAAAATTTTTAATTGTATTAGATGAAATTTCAAGTATAGAACCTATTGTTTCATGGGTTTCAGTCATATTACCGAAACCTAATTTTTGATAAGCATCCCTGTCAAATCTTGAAAGATAATAACCTACTATATAAGCATAAGGACAATTGCAATCACTAAATGAATCTATAAGACTATTCCAATTATCAGGTTTTTTCATAATTAATAGTATTGACTGTACTGTAACGCCGTCTACATCCATCTCATATACTATCTTAGAGAAGTAGCTGAGATTTTTTTAGGTTGTAACAAAAGTTAAAAAATAGCAGTTAGACTGCTACTTAATTAGCCAAAAGCACCAACGCTTAGACTGTTTTCGCCCTAACGCCGAGGGATTTTTGGTATTGCAATTTTACTATCCCGGTAGTAACATTCACCTAGTAAGCATCGACTTTCGGACTAGCCTTGATGCTTTATATGAAGATGTGACTTTCGGAGACTCAGTAGGCCAAGGGGGTATTTAAGCTGAATTGGTATAAGTTCTGGATCAAAAGGATTTAGCGAGTTCTGGCATTAATCGATCGCTACTCGCCGCAAACTTCAACCCAATGATGTAAAATTAAGCTTAGAAGAAAAACGCCCAACCATCCAACCAACTAAAATTAAAAAATTATTAACCACTAACAACCAACAATTAACAACGAACCACTAACAACTTTATGAGTTTATCTGGCTTATTCAAATTTATTGTCGGTTTTCTGTTAGCGATTGTGCTTCTGACTGGTGCGAGTGTGGCGGCTGCACTTTATTTTGCTGCTAAACTGAGTGCTCTACCTGAAAGACCGACATTCTCCAATGAGGCAAAAACGACCCAGACTGCGATCGCGAAGCCAAAGTTAACAGCAGCCTCAAATCCAGAACCCGCCTCTAGCGATACCCCCTCCCCTTCTCCGAAACCGCTAGAACCAGGCGCTTACCGCGCGATCGTGACTCAGCCTATTGGGTTGATTCTAAGGGATAGTCCGACGCGAGACTCAAACCGGATTGGGGGTATTGCTTATAAGGAAAAGGTAGTAGTTGTGGAAGAAACCCCTGATAAACAGTGGCAGCGGGTACGTATTGAACAGGAAGATCGCGAAGGTTGGGTAAAAGGCGGTAATACTGAGAAAACTGAGGAGTAATCACCCTCTTTTATAGTTGTACTCAGAGTAAAATCTTTCTGAAATTTTGTTTGTTGCTGCGATCGCAAAACTACAGGACTTAAGCACCCAACCACAGAAACCGGGTTTTTTGACGAAAATACTTCTTTTGACCCACAGATTCTCTCAAAAACCCGGTTTCTAGGGCAGCGTTGCAATTATAGCAACCGCCACAACGGTTAGGACACGCGCTCATGGCCCAAACTATTGACTTTCTTCCCCTCTTTCCCTTCTTTCCCTTCTTTCCCTAGTCCCTAGCCCCTAGCCCCTAGCCCCTAACCGCAGAAAGCGGTTGCAATTAGCATTTGGCTTACTGAATGCTCAAAATCCAAGTGCCAATGTAACGAAGTAAGGGTGCGTCGCCGGGGGTGCGAATGCGAGCGTTGAAATTGTACATCCCGCCATTAGTAGGATTTTTGACATTGGAGAGTACGATCTCAACGTTGTTACCCGCCGGAATTGGTTCGATGGGATAAATTTCAATCAAGTTATTTTCTTTATTCCACAGTACCTCTTGCAGCGGGACTGCTTTGCCTTTGACGCGCACTTCTATGTTTTTGGGATCGAATTCACCTTTGTAGTAGTTGGGATAAGATATCGCTAATTGTGCGATCGCTAAAGGCAGTTTTTTGGCGGGAATCCGCAAGCGATAGCGATCCCACATTCCGACTGTGCCGTAGTCCAAGCGGAAGCTCAACTGATTCTGCCGTTCCGGGCCGCCAAAGATGGTGAATCCCGGCATCCCTTGCCCTAAGCTGATGGCAGGTAAGCCTGTCAACAAGAAACCTGTCATTGCTAAAGCTGAAAATAAGCGCCGCATATTTTTTTCCTATTCGTCTCTCTTAATTGTATAATTCTACAGTTTACTTTTAAACTGGCAGGATAATTATATTTGAGGGGCTTAACTTTCATAGGACTAAAGCCCACTGGTACGATTAGTTAGGGTGCGCCAGAGCCCCAACCCCTGATTCTTTCAATCCATAACTTCATCTGACGCACCCTACAAGCTGTTTAAAGACAGGGGTTTCGCTGTGTTTTTGATATTGTGGGGGCGCTGGTGGGAGGAGGGATCTATTGCTGAGGTGTTACAGGTTGTTACAGGTTGATTTAATTTAATATTATATAGAAATGCAACTCACACAATTCCAGTTACTTTATAAAAATTACTGTAAATTAGCCAAACTTTCGCGGCGAGGCCTAGCAACACCTGAACAAATACAAAAAAGAATTGAATTTAAAAATCTTATTGTTGAGTATATCTTAATTAAAGATAAAGAAAGCTTAAAATTGGTTAAAAAGGCAACATCAGATAGAACTTTTTGGGGAAAGACATACTCAGAAATATCGGCTCTTTACACAGATGGTAACGCATTTGGCGAGGGAGATAGGAGAGAGGCATCTCTTGTTGAATCTTTGTACCAAAGCTACAAACTTAATCGGCTTGCCACTGAAATTGGCAAGATGCTAGAACCATATTGTATAGTGGGTTTTCTCTGTGGAAGCTTAGTGCATTCTCTTTACTTTAGTATAAAAAACAATTCTGACATTGATCTGGTATTAGTGATTGACATAAATAATATTAATAAAATTTTAAATTTACCCTTATTTGATGAAGAGCGAGAGCATTTAATCTCAAATATAAAATTTTTTTCTGATCCTAATATAATCGAGTGGTTTATCAAAATAAAATATAAAAATGAAGAAGTAGGTATTTATTTAATTCAAAAAGAAGTATTTGAAATAACTTGTAGATTTAATGTTTGTCATGATCAACCTATGCAATTTAGCTCATTAAGAATAAAGCCGAGAGTAAGTGCTGGTTTATATTCTAATAGATATACTTTTGATGGTATAGAATATTCATGGGATTGTCTAGTAAACAATATAGAAAAAGTTTTTTTAATACATTATCCTTTGTTTAAAGTTAGTGAAACTGGAAAGTTTATAAACGGTTTAATTTTTGATAGGTATATCACTTCAAATTTTATAATAGGCGATCATCTATATCTGAATAACGAATTATATCAATTAAAATTAAATTTGGTAAAACGACTAATACATGAAGAAAATTTAGGTATTATTAGAAAGGGCGAAGGAAAACTATATAATATTCTTTCAAGGCATAAATACTTTCCTCGCTTCTATACACAAATACTTCTTGAGGAAGAGATAAAAATTAGAACAACAATTAATAGTTATTGATAATTGATCTTAACTAATGAGATTTTTTCTTATATCTGAACTTTATTGCTTTACATATCAGTTACAAATTGATATTAAAAAGTTTTTGCTAAAAATCCTAACCTTATCAGGTGAGAATATTTTGACTCTCCATTAAACCACAATCGATTTAGCTTACGAACTTCATAGTCAGGAAAAGATGTTCTACCATGCAATATTCTTGTATTGTCAGTTATAAGGATCTGATTAGCTTGAAGCTTAAATATAAATTGATTTTTCGGATTGTTAATATACTCCTTAATTAATTTAAAGGTCTCCTTAAGCTCTAGTTTAATTTGGATAAAAGCAGTCGAGTCTGATCTAAATTCCATTAAAATTCTTTGTTTCTCTCGCTTAAATATGGGTTTTGTTGCTGTTTGATCGTGTCTGACTATAGTGAAAGCATCAGTCATAAAGCATTTTTGTAATCCTTGAGGATCATTCTTAGATAAGTATTCATAGATGGATTCTGCTTGAATAATTTGGGATAATCCGCCTTCTTTTGAAGGAATTTCACACTGTAAAGCAACTATCTTAGGAGCATCTTGTTCAAAAGTTCCATCTGTATGAAGCAGATGCGCTTTATTAGTCGTAGCAATATAGTCTGGATAACCCTCTAAAGGCGTAATAATACTAATACCATCTTTATTTGATCTTTTATGCTGTTTTACGGTTCCAAAAAAATCAGATAAAAATAGTAAATTTTGTTTTATACATTGATGTTCACAAGGAGGGTTGTGTTCCAGAATTACAAAACCAAACTGATTAAATATGTTAAAGAATCTTTGTTTGTCATGATAATTCATTTTCCATGTAGACAAAACTCTTAAAGTAACTCTATTTAAAAAGTCAATTGAATTCTGAAGCATATTAGCTTTACTAATTAAATGGCAAGGACTTATAAGCATAAACAATAACTGCTGGTTTTTGATATATCCCTATTGACAGCTATATATTTACAGCTATATATTTAATGTGTTTACTATATCATAGTAAATCTCCAACTACTCTGGAAAATATGGAAGATAACATAGATGATATACACATTCCTCATGTCATCGCTGGTTCTGCCAATCAATTAATTCGGAACTTGATTTTTAGCGTTGATAAATATGGGGAAGATTTTACAGAACCCGAAAATTCTCCAAGTTCAGGGAGAATTAATAGGGAATTTTTAAATATACAAAGTATTTTAACAAACCCTCGCGATCGTTTATTTAATTCACAGATAAAACCAGAGATATTCAATCCTAGTTTGGCAGTAGCTAAATTCTTTTATCTCCTGTCAGGATCTAATCAGATAGAAGATATTGCCTTTTATTCAAACGGTGCTAGAAGATACACAGATGATGGTATAATTATGCCAGGAGCGCATGGTTCTAGGATATTCTACCCTGTAGTTGGTATTGATCAATTTGAAGCATCTGCTCATCTAATTAGAGAAAAAAAAAGTTCAAAGCGAGTGACACTTGCTATTTATCAACCCAATGACTGTGGTAGAAAGTCGCAGGATATTCCCTGTATTGTCAGTATCATATTTTCTCCTCGTAACGGTAAACTTCATACAACAGCTTATATGAGAGCTAACGATGTTTATCGGATACTTTGCTATGACTTATTTGAACTCACGATGTTAGCAGAATTCATGGCTGCTTACACTGATATTGAGCTAGGTTACTACTATCATATTGTTACTTCTATGCACCTGCGTGGATCGGATGATATTTCAGAAGCACCCAAATTGGTCACTGAGGATGTTTTCAGCAAATCCATGCCTTCTATGCCAAAAATTACGGCAGGTTGTCGTTTATCGTTAGTTCAACAAGAAGCTGGCATTAGAAAAAAAGTAGGTTTCTTCAGCATTAGTCAGATATACAATATGATTGATAAAATAACACAAAATAATCATCCTTATTGGTCTGATCTTCTTATTACCCTTGCCATACAAGGCTTTTTCATGACTCATTCTGTAGAAGAAGTACAAGAACTCTTAAATAGCCTTGTACTTCCCTCTATATTTTTGGTAAGTAATCAGCATAATGAGTATATGCAAAAAAGATTTGAGATTGCCAATAAATCTTGAGATATTGTATATTAACAGAGAGGATTTAAACATGAAAGTTTATCAAAAAAGCTTATGGAAAGAAACATATACATCTTTTGATGAGTTTCAGAAAATCATCAAAAATATATATAGTGACACCCAACTGGAAGTGTTAGTTTTGGGATGTTCTGATGGAAAATATGTTTTTCCATTTCTTAAAGAAGGCTATCGAGTGACTGCGGTAGATAATGATTCTATAGCTCTTTATGGTGGAGAAGTAGAGTTCCAAGGGCAAAATATTAAGGTTGAAGGACTAATCAATAATTTGAAGTATGAGGGCTATGATAATTCACAATGTAAGATAGTACATCAAAATTACATGGATTTAAAAAATGACAATTTATATCATGTTGTTCTGACTAGCTGCTCTTGGCACTACAAAAAAAATTTCTGTTATTCTTTCGGAGAAATAATAGATAAAATGCAAAGTTTTGTTGAAAAAGATGGTTTATTTTTAGCTGATTATTTTATGCCAATAAAAGAGAAGCATTTTTTGTATGAGCATTATTTAAAACCAGGTAAAATTTTAGATTTTTTTAAGGCATCTGAATGGAAAATTATACTAGATTTAGATGTGGGAATTATTGAAGAAGCTCCTCATGTATTTAAAGATGAATGGCATCAACATCATTATGGAGCTTTTGTTGCTAAAAAAAAGGAGAAATAAAAATGGATTATTTACACACTCAATTAGTCTTATCCTCTGATGTAGGAGCAAACTATCAACCTTTGCAAGAGCTTTTAAATGCTAAAAAATTTAAGGAGGCAGATCAAGAAACATCAAGAATTATATGCTCAATCAGCAATCGAGATGAGAAAGGCTGGCTCAAAAATGAGGATATCCTCAACTTTCCATGTACTGACTTACGAACCATTTGTAAAGTTTGGGAGAAATATAGCGAGGGAAAATTTGGTTTTAGTATTCAGAAACATATTTATGATAGCATAGGTAAAGATTGGGATATATTTGGAGAGCACGTTGGTTGGAAAGTGAATAATTCTTGGTTAAAATACTCGGATCTTACCTTTGATATAAATGCGCCGGAAGGACATCTTCCCTGTTGTCCAGGATGGATACGTTTGGGACGAGCGGTTAATCTTCGAGTTCTCTTTCGGGAGCGGAATGATTACCTGTTATAGGTTTTTCACTTGCTTCAATAGTTCGGACAGTTTTCAAATAGGGACGCGATGGCTTCTTATAAACGTCTGGAACTCAATCTGTATATGCTTTCAAACTTTATTTACAAGTTAGATTTAGATCCAAATTTGGTTTTAAGTCCCGCTAACTTTCCTTCAGTCCTTTCATATCGTACTCTGGCTGCTTAAAAACTGTCCAAAGTGTTTTTGCTTAATATCTTTTTTAAAAGTATTTTTGTTAAAAAACATGGATCTGATTAGTCTGATTAGTGTATGTGTTCCCGTAATTGTGACCGTAGCAATTCCCTCCATCGGGCATTTTTACAGTCGAAAGACAAAGCTGGCAACCCATTATTTACTCATCTGGCAAAAAGCCTCTAGCCTGAAACAGAATGAAGCGCTGAGGAAAAAATTACTTGACTCTCTGCGACCATTTCCCCATTTCTATCTGAGGAAACGGGAAGTAGCAGAAATTGAGGAGTCGATTAACCAAGAGGAAAGTATTGTGATTGTTGGAAAGCCTCTCAGTGGAAAGACTCGAATGGTCTATGAGTCAATTCGTGATAAGCCTTGGGATGTCCTACTGCCTAAATTGGTTGATATCAATCCAGAAACCTTTATCTTGCCTAAACGCTTCACCCTCAAACCTTGGCGACAGAAAATTGTTATCCTCGACGATCTTCAACGGTGGATAGAGGTGCAAAATTTTGACATCCTCCTGCGGGATCTGACGGAAAAATCCTTGATAGTTGTTGCAACCTGCCGTTCTAGTCAGGAAGAACTTAAAGTCAAAAACTATTTCACTGCTAAGAACCTCGATTATGGAACTTTCTTCCCTAAAAGGATATCATTAAAAGACATAGAACGCGAAGATGCTGAAGATATTGCCAAAAAAGAAAACAAAGACTGGGACAAGGATGTTGTTAGGTTTAACGGTACAGTCGGTTCTATATTTATGAAATTAGGTGTGATGAAAGGTCGTTTTGAGAGTTGTAACATAGAGTTGAAAACTATTCTGCGCGTTCTGCGTCAACTTTATCGCTGCGGTATTTACGAAGAGAATCAATTTTTCCCGACGAAGTGGATTAAGCAATTGTCAGAAGTGAAGAACTTGTCGAGTTCAGACTATCAGTGGATAGAGTGGTTTAAGCAACTCTCAGATGCTGAGTTCCTAACTCTAAGACCAAGAGGTGAAGGTGTTGAGGCAGAAGAAGTCTATTTAGAAGATGAAACTATTATTCAGCCTGAATTGTCCAGAAATCGATTAGAAGAGATGGATGAAACGCTTGAACCTTTTGGAGAAGAGTCAGATGCACTGATTAGGCTAGGCGATCGTGCATACGATTTGGGTAAGATCGACAGCGATAAAGTTCATTACCAACACCTCGCCATCAAAGCCTACAAAAAGGCATTAATCATCTACACACCCAGTCGCTTCCCAAGGGACTATGCCATGACACAACACAATCTGGGGAATGCCTACCAAGCTCTCGCAGATGTAGAGGACAAGAGAGATAACTGTAAAAAAGCGATTAAAGCCTATGAACAAGCCTTGAACATCAGAACACGCAAAGAAGTTCCAATGGACTATGCCAAAACCATGAACAACTTGGGGACTGCCTACCGAAATCTTGCTGAAGTCGAGAACAAGAGAGCTAACTGTGAAGAGGCAATTAAAGCCTACAGAGAAGCCCTCAAAATCAGAACCCGCAAAGAAGTTCCAATGGACTATGCCATGACCATGACCAACCTAGGGGCTGCCTACCGAACCCTCGCTGAAGTGGAGAACAAGAGAAAAAACTGTAAAAAGGCGATCGCTGCCTGCGAAGAGGCTCTCGAAATCAGAACCCGCAAAGAAGTCCCAAATGACTTTGCTAAAACCCACAATAACTTGGGAGCTGCCTACCGAACCCTTGCAGAGATAGAGAACAAAGGAAAGAACTGTAAAGAGGCGATTAAATCCTACCTACAAGCTCTCAAAATCAGAACATTTGATAAATTTCCCATATACTATGCTAATACCCAGAATAATCTAGGGGTTGCCTACCGAACCCTCGCAGAAGTGGAGGACAAAAGATGTAACTGTGAACGGGCGATTAAAGCCTACAAAAAAGCCTTCCGCGTCAGAAAATTTCCTGAGCTCGCGATGGACTATGCCCAGACCCAGAATAACTTGGGAGATGCCTACCGAACCCTTGCAGAAGTCGAGAACAACAAAGGTAACTGCGAACGGGCGATTGAAGCCTACTTAGAAGCCCTCAAAATCAGAACCATCGAAACAGTCCCGATGGACTATGCTCAGACCCAGAACAACTTGGGAGATGCCTACCGAACCTTTGCAGAAGTGGAGGACAAAAGAGGTAACTGTGAACGGGCGATTGAAGCCTACAGGAAAGCGTTGGAGGTTTTTGCCGTAGAGAAGATCCTAGAATCTTCTCAAACAGTGAACAATAAGATCCTAGAAATTAACTCCTTTTTGAGTTAATAACAAATTGAAGCTGCTAAAACGTTATGGATTTGGCTTTAGGAATTTTAATAATTTTGAAATATTTTAATAATTTTGAAATTCGGATTTTGCTATTTTGGCATTGTGTATCAATGTTTTAGTAAAATGCTTAAAGTGTCTGAACATACAATTGATATAGTGTTGAGAGTAATCTCTAATGAATCTGTGAACTTACCCATTGGTTGGATAGCACCCAGAGGCATTCAAAAAGCTGTTGAAGTATTTGTCGGCTATCTCCTGTTGGATGCGTGGATTGGCAACGGCGATCGCCACCATACTATTGATGTATTTAACCGGGCTGCACGCTACTATCCTGAAGCAGCCTCTATATGGTTAAACCGGCTTGAAAGTATCTCACAAGCAAATATACTCAATATTTTTAATCGAATTCCTAACACTCGCATCTCGCCTATTGCCGCCAATTTTGCCCAAAGAATTATTGAATTCAACCAACACAGATTGCTTAAGTTGAGGGAAACGCTACCATGAACAAATTGAAAATTCTATTTTTAGCTTGGCAAGACCCACATAGTCGATCCTGGTTCCCCATTGGTAAGCTCACATTCGACGGAACCAACTACCAATTTACCTACACCCAAGGCGCTGAAGAAGCTCAAAAAAAGTGCAATTTTCAGCCATTGCTCTCATTCCCCGAAGTAGAAAAAGTCTATACATCAACCTACTTGTTTCCCGTATTTGCTAATCGGTTAATGCCGAAAAATCGACCCGACTACTTAAGTTTTATTCAATGGCTTAATCTTTCCCCTCATGAACAGGATTCAATTAGTATCCTAGCCCGGACTGGGGGGCATAGAGAAACAGATACACTCTCCGTTTTCCCCTGTCCAGAACCAGATTCAGAAGGCAAATATAGACTACACTTTTTTTTACATGGACTAAGGTATTTACCACAATGTACAATTGAGAGAATTAACCGATTACAAGTAGGTGAAGAGTTGTGGTTAGCTCACGAATTTCACAACAAGCACGATCCTCAAGCATTAACTTTAAATACAGAAGATCACTACATTGTCGGGTATTGTCCGCGATATTTGAACAGTGAAATTTTGGCACTATTAAGTAATTCAAGTTTAGAAAAGTCGCGTGTAGAAATAGTTAATCAACCACCAACACCGCTTCAGTTTCGCCTACTGTGTAACATAACTGCTCAATGCTCTAATGAATTTATTCCTTTTTCAAGTCGTGAATATCAGTCTCCAATCGCTTTAACTTTCAATAGTTAACAATTCTTCCGCCACTAATCCTTTCTGAATAGCAACAACGGCCGCCTGAGTGCGATCGCGCACTTCTAACTTTTGCAAAATCGCATGGACGTGAACCCGCACCGTCCCCGAAGCAATGTACAATATTTGAGCTATTTCTTGATTGCTTTTACCCGCCGCTACCAGTGCCAAAATTTCTTGTTCTCGCTTAGTTAGCGGATTTTCTAATTCAGATTTCGGCACAAATTTTGACTCATTATTAGTAATTGCTGACCTAATTTCCGTAGTTGCGGCCTTATCCCACCAAGAAGCACCCGCCGCCACTGAACGAATTGCCAAAACTAAAGTTTCTGCGGCAATTCCCTTTAGGCAATATCCCTGAACACCCGCTGCAATTAACCGCTCAATTAAGGGTTTTTGGGAATGAGAAGTTAACACCAGTACGGGAATTTCTGGATGGTGTTGCTTAATTTGCTTGCAAGCTTCAATCCCTCCAATTCCCGGCAATCCGATATCAAGAACAACGACATCTGGCAAATGTTCCTGAGTTAATTCTACAGCCGTTTCGCCATCTTCCGCCTCAGCAATCACTTGCAAGCATTGTTCTTGTTGCAGCCTCGTCTGGAGTCCCAGGCGAAATAATTCATCGTCCTCAACCAGTAGAATTCGTAGAGTGTGAGCAGGTTTCATAAGGTGGGATGGCAGGTAGCCGAAATCCAAATAAAGCACCGTGAGGCAATCTGTTTTCTGCCCAAATTATACCACCGTGAGCTTCAATAATTTGCCGAGATAAGTATAGCCCTAAACCGGAACCTTTAGCTTGGCGGTGGCTGTGTCCTTGATAAAAACGCTCGAATAAATAAGGCAATTCGCCATCGGTAATTCCCGCTCCAATATCAATTACTTTAACAATCTGATAAGCTGAATCAGACTCCATGATAATATCTACTTTACCGCCGCGAGGCGAATGATTAATCCCATTAGTAAGTAAATTAGAAAAGACGCGAACTAATTGCAGAGCGTCCCCATTTACCCACAAAGCACGGCGAAAATCTGAGGCTCCATAACTAATATCAATATACACCCGCCGCGATGCTGATAAATCTCTGAGTTCGGTAATTACCTCTTCTGCCAAAGTAACTAAATTAACAGGTGCAATTTTGAGATTTAATCCTTCGCTATCGTTGCGATAGACATCTAAAAGCGTTTCCACTAATTGTAAAGTTGTGCGGTGCGATCGCGCCATCGTCTCCAGAACTTTTTCCCCAGCAGGCGCAACAGCGCCAAATTTCCCTTGCTGAAAAGCTTTGATAGTTTCGATCGCCCCCAACATCGGCGTTTTCAGATCGTGGCTTAAAGTCGAGACAAAATCCTCTCGCATACTGGCTAGCCGCTGTTGAGATTGCAATTCCGCCTTAGCTTGAGCGATCGCTTCTTGGTACTGCTGGTTGCGATCGCTCAGCCACCCAGTCACCCCCAGCGCCATCACCGCGATCAGACGATTAGCCGCCGTCGCTAGCTGTATCGGGTGTCTGTGGGGAACAAACAAATTTAATAGCGTTAACGCCCACGCGATCAGCACTACTTCTAACTTAGCTAACCGACTAAAGCGGGAATTTGCTAATAAAATCGGGCCCGTGTATAAGTAACCGAATACATACTCGACTGGCGTTGCAAACTCCAGCGCAGCGACAATAACGAATAAGCCAACAATTAGCCAGCGTGAATTCAAGTACGACTGGTGACTTACCAGTGTTTTTTTGATAGTCGATAAGCGATGTAACATCTGAGTTTAGTTGTACATAAGTGCCACTATCACAGTCTATTGTAAGCTAAACAATTAGCGTTTAGACTACATCTATATCTCCAAGTATAGTTTTTAATTTCCGTCTAAACGTTATTCTATAGCTCAAAATATAGGCAATATAGCTACAAATAGTCAACCCTAGTTTATATCTTCAGGCTAATTATCAAAACCACTCTAAGTCAGTATATTGATCGTTAAAGGCAAACCATGCTGTCGATCCAACCGCAGTTATTTATGAGCGTTGTAAAACCTACCTCAATCGAAGTCCAAATCCAATTCAATAGTTGTTATTGCGGCATAGATTTGAATAGCTTACAATTGCCTAATAACTGTCAATGCTTGGGGCTACTAAGAAATAAAAAAGTAATACTAGCCAGTGAGAACCCGACGATCTCCTGCGGAGATTACATTTTAGCAGTGGCATTTTTTTCAGCCTTTGCACCAGAACTAGAATTTACCTTAAAGAAAACTCATCCGGTTTTGTGGTCTTCTTTTAGAAGCCAATTACCGAGTGAAACAGTCTATAAATCTAACGAGGACTTTTTTACACAGTTATGTTGCAAGGATTAATTCAGATTGCATTCACGCTAATTATCTTAGCAATTATCTCGCCTTTCTTCGGAAACTATATGGCGCGGGTATTCCTGGGAAAAAATACATTTCTCGACCCCATTGCTACACCCTTCGAGGAAGTAATTTATAACGCAGGCGGTATTCGCCAAGATTCGATGACAGGTTGGCAGTATATCCGTGCATTGCTTTACAGCAATCTCGTGATGGGAATTTTTGTTTATTTGATCTTCGCGCTTCAGGGAATATTACCCCTGAATCCTACCAACTTAGCAGCACCAACTTGGGATACATCGCTGCATACTACTATTTCATTCCTAACGAATACTGACCAACAGCATTACTCAGGCGAGACAACTTTTAGTTATTTATCTCAGTTAACACTAGGGTTTTTAATGTTTACCTCAGCCGCTACGGGTTTGGCAGTAGGGATTGCTTTTATCCGAGGGTTAACTGGGAGACAACTGGGAAACTTTTACGTCGATTTAATTCAGTCAATCACCAGAATATTACTGCCTATTTCTATCATCGGCGCAATAGTTTTGATCGTTGCTGGTGTACCGGAAACCCTCGCAGGGCCAGCGACAGCTACAACCCTAGAAGGCGCAACTCAAGTAATTGCTAGAGGCCCAGTTGCCCATTTTGAAATTATCAAGGAGCTAGGCGAGAATGGCGGAGGTTTTTTTGGCATCAATTCTGCTCATCCATTTGAAAATCCTAACAGTTTTACTAATCTGCTAGAAACTCTAGCAATGGTGTCTATTCCCGCCGCCCTGATTCATACCTACGGAATCTTTGCTAATAATAGAAAACAGGGGTGGCTAATTTTTGGGATGGTGTTTATTATCTATATAGTCCTAATTGGGGTTTCAGCATTTGGCGAGTACCAAGGCAACCCTCAAGTCAATAGTTTATTAGACAGTACGGGCGGTGCCCCCGTGCCCGCCCCTAATTTAGAAGGCAAAGAAGTTAGATTTGGCTGGGCACAGACTGCTTTGTGGGCTGTAAGTACTACTGGGACAATGTGCGGTGCTGTCAACGGAATGCACGATTCTTTGATGCCTCCAGGCGGCTTTGTGACTCTGTTTAACTTATTTCTACAAATCGTTTGGGGTGGACAGGGAACGGGAACTGCTTATCTATTTATCTACTTGATTTTGAGCGTGTTTCTTACTGGTTTAATGGTAGGAAGAACGCCAGAGTTTTTGGGGAGAAAAATTGAGAAGCGCGAAATTGTTTTAGCCAGCGTTGTGTTGCTAGTTCACCCAATTGCGATTTTAATTCCGGGTGCTATTACTCTCGCTTTTGCTGATAGTCTGAGCGGTATTAGCAATGCAGGATTTCACGGTATCTCGCAAGTAATTTATGAATATGCTTCTGCTGCTGCTAATAATGGTTCTGGTTTTGAAGGCTTAGCAGATGGTCAACCTGCAACTACAGGATTGTGGTGGAATTTGAGCGCCTGTTTTAGCCTTTTAGCAGGTCGGTATATTCCAATTATCGCCCTGTTGTTGTTAGCAGATAGCATGACTCATAAACAACCAGTGCCCGAAACTACTGGAACTCTCAGAACAGATACGGTTTTATTTACTAGCGTTACAGCAGGAGTGATTTTGATTTTAGGTGCGCTAACGTTCTTCCCAGTTTTAGCTTTAGGCCCGATTGCGGAAGGATATCAAATTAGCAGCAATCAATTGCAACCTGCATCTCAAAACGTACCCTCTGCACCTCTAGCAACGCCGATCCCACAGGAAGCAATTAGCAATTAGCAATTAGCAATTACCCATTACCCATTACCCATTACCCATTACCCATTACCCATTACCCAAATCTCTATGGTTTTCAATTCCTCTGATTCCAAAGAAACCCGACGCGCAAGCGGCCCCCGCGAGAGTCGCAGACACACGCCAAAAGTAAATACACAGGGGCTTTACAAAAGAGCATTTAAAGATGCTTTCGCGAAGTTAAACCCGCGAATCATGCTCAAAAATCCTGTAATGTTTATTGTTTGGGTTGGTACAATTGTGACTGCATTACTAACAGTCGATCCGACCTTATTTGGCAGAGTAGCAGGTGAAAATCAGCGGTTATTCAACGGTTTAGTAACAGCAATTCTGTTCTTTACTGTTTTATTTGCTAATTTTGCCGAAGCTGTGGCCGAAGGGCGGGGAAAGGCCCAAGCAGACGCGCTGCGATCGACTAAATCAGAAACAACTGCCCGCAAAATCTTGCCTGATGGCACAATTCAGGAGGCAAGTTCTACTTCTTTGAGACGCGGCGACACCATCAAAGTAATTTCAGGCGATATCATTCCCGCTGATGCAGAGGTGATCGCAGGGATGGCCTCTGTGGACGAATCTGCGATCACTGGGGAATCCGCGCCGGTGCTCAAGGAACCGGGTTCAGATGTCGCGAGTTCCGTTACTGGCGGTACTCGCATCATTTCTGACGAGCTCACCTTGCGGGTGAGTGCCGATCCCGGTAAGGGATTTCTCGATCGCATGATCGCGCTGGTGGAGGGTGCCCAAAGGACAAAAACGCCGAATGAAATTGCCCTAACGGTGTTGCTGGCGGTGTTAACACAGGTGTTTTTGATTGTGGTGGCGACGATTCCGCCTGTGGGAAATTATGTAAAAACGCCTGTGGGTGTGGTGACGCTGATCTCGCTGTTGGTGGCGCTGATTCCCACAACGATCGGGGGATTGCTGAGTGCGATCGGCATTGCAGGGATGGATCGGGTGGCTCAGTTTAACGTTGTAGCGACCTCTGGGCGGGCAGTGGAGGCTTGCGGCGACGTGAGTACGCTGATTTTGGATAAAACGGGGACGATCACGCTAGGAAACCGTTTGGCGGAGGAGTTTATCCCGGTGAATGGTCACTCTCTGGGGGAGGTGGCGACGATCGCGATCGCGGCCAGCATATTTGACGAAACGCCGGAAGGGAAATCTATTGTGCGCTTGGCTGAGAAACAGGGCGCTAGCGTTGATTTTCAGCGCTCTGAGGCTCAAGGAATTGATTTTTCAGCGAAAACACGGATGAGTGGCACGGATCTGCCCGATCGCAGCGAGGTTCGCAAGGGTGCGGTAGATGCGATTAAGGGGTTTGTGCGATCGCGCGGCGGCAATTTGCCACCAGATTTAGATACCGCTTACGAACGAGTTTCGAGGTTGGGAGGCACGCCTTTAGCTGTTTGTCAAGATAACGATGTCTACGGCATTATCTATCTGAAAGATATTATTAAACCAGGGATTCGCGATCGCTTTGACCAATTGCGGCGGATGGGAGTTCGCACGATTATGTTAACAGGTGATAACCGCATTACTGCCTCAGTAATTGCCGAAGAAGCAGGCGTTGATGACTTCATTGCAGAAGCCACGCCAGAGGATAAAATTGAGGTGATTCGCCAGCAACAAGCTGAGGGTAAATTAGTAGCAATGACGGGAGATGGTACTAACGATGCACCTGCATTAGCCCAGGCAAATGTGGGGGTAGCAATGAATTCTGGAACTCAGGCGGCGAAGGAAGCAGCGAATATGGTTGATTTAGATTCTGACCCGACAAAATTGATCGATTTGGTGACAATTGGCAAGCAGTTGTTGATTACGCGCGGGGCGTTAACTACCTTTTCTTTAGCAAATGACATTGCTAAATATTTTGCAATTATTCCAGCAATGTTTGCACCAGTGAGCGCTTTAAATGTAATGGGTTTGGCGAGTGGACAGTCTGCCGTTTTGTCGGCATTAATTTACAATGCTTTGATTATTCCAGCTTTAATTCCCCTGGCACTAACTGGGGTGAAGTTCCGCCCATTGAGTGCCAATCAGTTATTACAGCGCAATATTTTGATTTACGGATTAGGAGGTGTGATTGCGCCATTTATTGGCATCAAAATTTTCGATGTTTTGATTGCGGCTATTGGGTTAGCCTAATCAAGTTGGCAACAGGTAATGTACAATATTAACAGATGTCCACTGACCAATTAGCCATTAGCCATTAGCCATTAGCCATTAGCCATTAGCCATTAGCCATTAGCCATTAGCCATTAGCCATTAGCCATTAGCCATTAGCCATTAGCCATTAGCCATTACCATGAATCCTCAAATTTTGGAAAAACCTCTCAGCAATAGTAGCCAGTGCATCACACTATATGATGTTAGCTGGGAGAGATTTGAAGCCATAGAATCAGCATTAGAAGGCTTTGCAGGCGTGCGCTTAGTCTACCTTGACGGAATTTTAGATATTATGACTCCACTTTCTGAGGAACATGAAGATGGTAAGAGTACTATTCGGAAGTTACTTGAGGTTTATCTCGAAGAAAAAAGCATCCGGTTTTATGCGCGTGGCAGCAAAACTATTGGCAATATCGGATTAGGAGGTAGAAAAGAACCCGATGAGTCTTATAATTTACATAGCAAGAAAGATATTCCTGACTTGGTAATAGAAGTAGTTGTTACCAGTGGTGGGGTAAATGTCCTAGAAATTTACAGAAGAATCCAAGTTCCTGAAGTGTGGTTTTGGCGAAAAGGCAAGCTTTCTCTCTATTGTTTACGAGAGCAGCAATATGAACAAGTCGAGCAAAGCGAATTGCTACCAGAGTTAGATTTAGCTTTATTAGTTCGCTGTGCAAATATGCCGGATCAATACGATGCCATACTTGAGTTTCGCAATGCACTTCGTCAGCAACAAACTTGAAGATTGCTTACACAAAAACATCCGTAAATCCTGGTAAATTCTAACAAAAAAATGGATAATTTATGAAAAGTAATGATGTGCTTAATGAGATTTTACCTAGCAATTTAAAAGAAGCATTTGATTTATTACAAATGCTGCGTCGCCGCCAGCCCGTAGCCTTACAGCTATTTCTTTTAATGTGCTTGAATTTGGTAATTGCACCTGCTGTTTATGCGGCCACAGGTGAAGAAATTACTCGGAAAGCTGCCTGGGCAATTGGCATTCTTGGCTTAGTTAGTTTGGGGCTTTCTGTTTATCTGTTTGTGGTGATTTTTCAGCCTGAAAGATTCTAGAAATTCTTTTAAGATGGGCGCTATTATTCTCTAAGTTTACGCAAAAGTATTAATATTTGTAGCGCCCACCCTACCAACTGTAGCAATTAGCAATTAGCAATTAGCAATTAGCAATTAATTAACTGAGGTCTAAAATGAGAGAAATAATCAGAGCAATTCGCGTTACATTAATCTTGTGGGGAATCACCGCAATCATCTATCCATTGCTAATGGTAGTAATCGGTCAACTTGCATTCAATAACCAAGCAAATGGAAGCCTAATTACCAATCAAGATGGGCAAGTAATTGGTTCAACTTTAATCGGTCAAAACTTCACATCTCCGCGCTATTTCCAAAGCCGACCCAGCACCACAAATTATAGCAGTTTTACTGAAAAAGAACGCGATCCAAAAAACACAGGACAAACTACAGGCGTATCGGGAGCTAGTAACCTCGCTCCCAGCAATCCAGACTTATTAAAACAGGTGGAAGAAAGAGTAAATAATCTCAAAACAGCAAATATTCAACCGACTGCCGATCTAGTTTATACATCTGGCTCTAGCCTCGATCCTCATATTAGCCTAGATGCCGCTAGATCCCAAATTCAGCAAGTAGCAGTAGCACGTTCAATCAATCCCAATCAAGTAGAAATGTTGATTGCTAAAAACACAGATGGTAGATTTCTAGGAATCTTTGGCGAACCTGGTGTTAACGTTCTCAATCTCAATCGCGATTTAGATAGTTTACAATAGTTTAAAATAGTTATTAGCCAACATCCTAACTATTGATTTGCCAATGATTGAGAAAAGAGAACTCACAAGCAATCCGAACTTACTCGAACACCAACCGGAGCAAATATACGAGCGCATCCGCCGTCGGGGGAAACACAAAATATTTATCGGTATGGCCCCCGGCGTTGGCAAAACTTTCCGAATGCTGGAAGAAGCACACAGACTTAAAGAAGAAGGTATTGATGTTGTCATCGGGTTATTAGAAACTCATGGTCGTAAAGAGACAGCAGAAAAAAGTTGTGGATTAGAAATATTGCCGCGTAAACAAATGCTACGGGGCGATAAGATCCTCACAGAAATGGACACAGAATCCATCATTGAGCGCCGTCCTCAACTAGCATTAGTTGATGAATTGGCTCATACTAATATCCCTGGTTCTCTCCGAGAAAAACGATATCAAGATGTCGATGTAATTCTCGCCGCTGGAATAGATGTTTACTCAACATTAAATATTCAGCACATAGAAAGTCTCAATGATTTAGTAGCAAGAATTACTGGGGTAATAGTGCGCGAACGCATTCCCGATCGCATTCTCGAAGAAGCCGACGAAGTAGTTGTGATTGATGTCACGCCGGAAACCCTGCAAGAACGATTGCAAGAAGGTAAAATATATGCTACAGAAAAGATTCAGCAATCTTTAGATAACTTTTTCCAGCGCCGTCACTTAATCGCGCTGCGGGAATTGGCTTTACGCGAAGTAGCAGATAATGTGGAAGAACACGCGATCGCACTTCGCGCCAGCTACGGAAAAGACTCCAATTTAGTCGGCCCAGTTTGCAACATTCACGAACGAGTGATGGTGTGCGTTTCCACTTATCCCAATTCCGTACAATTGCTGCGGCGGGGGGCGAGAATTGCCAGTTATATGAATGCTCCATTTTATGGGCTTTTTGTCAACGATCCTGACCGATTTTTAACGAAAGCTGAAACTTTGCACGTTGAGACTTGCGAAAAGTTGTGTAAGGAATTCGGCGGGCAATTTTTACGGATTAATAGCCAGAATGTGGTTAAAGCGATCGCAGATGTCGCCAAAGAGTACCGCATCACCCAAATTGTCCTCGGTGAAAGCCAGCAGTCGCGTTGGAAATTGTTGTTACGGGGTTCGTTGACTCAACAAATCATGCGATCGCTTAAACACATCGACTTGCACATTATCGCCACTGAAAAAACTGTCGAATATTAATTTCAATGATTTAAAGCTTGTAAGTGAAGGAAGAAGGAAGAAGGAAGAAGGAAGAAAAATTTAGTTATCTAGGAGAGAAGGAAGAAGGATTTACTTAACTATCCCTTACTTCATTACTTCAGAAAGATGATTTTTCGCGGCTTTTTAGTAAAAATGCACTTGGAGGAATACTGGAGAGCGTGCCCCTGTGGATATTTACATTCTCGATTTACTCGTTATTGGCTTGCTCCTGCTCAGCGTAACATTAGGTTCTGGCTGGATTGCACGATTGCCCCTGTCCTACGCTTTAATTTACCTGGTAGTTGGTATCGGACTGGGCCCCTACGGTGTCAAACTCATAGAATTACGACCTGATGCTCAATTCATAGAGCGCTTAACAGAATTTGTGGTCATCGTCTCTTTATTTAGTTGCGGCTTGAAAATGAACCGTCCGCTCAAAATGTGGGCCTGGAATTCAACAGTGCGGCTAATAGGTTTGCTGATGCCGATTTCAATTTTTGCTGTGGCTTTTATCGGGCATTTTTTTTTGAATCTAGACTGGGGGCCCGCAATTTTATTAGGAGCAATTCTCGCGCCTACAGATCCAGTATTAGCCTCAGAAGTCCAATTAGCTCACATTGAAGATAGAGATGAATTGCGTTTTGGCTTGACTTCCGAAGGCGGTTTGAACGATGCGCTAGCTTTTCCTTTTGTTTATTTCGGCATTTACTGCTTAAAAGATAGCAATTGGGAGAACTGGTTTAAAGAGTGGGTAATAATTGATGTAATTTGGGCGATCTCTGCTGGTATTATCATGGGCATTTTAGTCGCCAAAAGCGTTAGCTGGTTTGACAAAAAACTTCAACAGTTTCGACCAGTTGACGAATTGATGGAAGATTTCATCGCCCTGAGCACGATTTTGCTAACCTATTCCCTCACTGAAATTATCAATGGCTACGGATTTCTAGCCGTTTTTGTCGCGGGAATGGTGATACAAAAAAGTTACCACAACCCGGAAAAACCGCTTTCACAACTGCACTTCATCGAAAGAATTGAAAAGCTAACGGAAATAGGAACTATCTTAATTTTGGGTTCCATCCTGCGATTAAAACCTATGCTAGCATTTGCAGGGGAAAGCCTATTGGTAGCTGGACTTTTGATTGTGGCAATCCGACCGATAGGAGCCTGGATTAGTACCATTGGCACATCTTTTCACCCCGCAAGCCGCTGGTTATTTGGCTGGTTTGGGATTCGCGGAGTCGGCTCTCTCTACTATCTAACCTATGCCTTTGGTGAAGGTTTAAAAGGAGAATTAGGAGAGAAAATTGCCTGGATTACCTACACAACTGTCGCTATTTCCGTGATTATACACGGGATTAGTTCGACCCCACTGATGAACTGGTACGAACGCCGCGTCAAAGGCGTTCCTGCTGCTAAATAGTCGATATAGCTGAAGGCAGAAGGCTAGTGTTAACTTTCTTTCTGCCACATTTGCCAGGTAGCTCCAACAGCCGCACCAGCCCCAGCAAATAAGCCTACACTCATGCCTTCCAAAGTTTTAAGTAAAGGGTCTTGGGTTAGACACTCGCTAGTTACTGTCTCAACACTTTGACAGCGATCGATCTGAGCTTGACTAGCAGTGCCTCCCAGGATGACTCCAGTAACGCTACAGGCAACAATAAAAAGTAGGAGTCGGTTTATTTTTATACCCATAGATAGATGATGTTGTGAGAAGTTTAAGCAAGCATTTTGCTTATTCTACCTACATAACCCAGGGTTTGCACATCAGGGAATATACGGAATTTAATAGCTAGGGCTAGGGGAAGAAGGGGCTAGGGGCTAGGGGCTAGGGACTAGGGGAAGGAGGGAAGAAGCGAAGGAGGGAAGAGGGAAATATAGTAACCGTCAAGGCGATTAGGACACTCGCTAATGACTGAAACCATTGATTCTATTGCCCTAGCCCCTAGCCCCTAGCCCCTAGTCCCTAACTATAATGGAGACGTAATTGCTAGGCGATACGAGAAAGTGGCTGCATATACAGCCACGATCGCGATCGCCCGCATTGCTGTTGTGCTTATAGCTGGAAAACACACCCTAAACTCTAACTAAATTATTACTTGCTTGAAATCTTCAGCGCTAATCGTCGTTGCCGCCACCCCTTTGAGAGTAGCTAAAATTTGGCCGCTACTGGCAATAGCGATCGAAGTTGAATTGCTGTCAGAGGCGATCGCGAGTTGTCCAAATGTTAACTCACCTGATAATCCTATCAAATCTTGACCTTTTTGGAAATCCATAATTATGTCAATTCCCTGACCTGATGTTAACAGAAATACATCGTTGCCAGAACCACCCGTGAGAGTGTCATCACCTAGATCGCCGCTGAGAAAGTCATTGCCACTACCGCCAGTGAGGATGTCATTTCCCTTACCTCCGTAGAGCGTATCGTCACCATTGCACCCATCAATAAGATCGTCATTATTGTTCCCAAATAATAGGTCGCTGCCGTCACCGCCACAGAGGGTATCATTATCTTTTCCTCCATAGATTGTATCGTTATCAATGTCCCCAAAGATTAAATCAGCGTCTTCATTGCCAAAGACTAAATCGTTGCCATTTCCTCCCAGTATGGTATCCGCACCTAAGTTGCCATAGAGGTTATCATCTCCATCTTCACCTAATAATAGATCGTTTTCCTTACCGCCGAAAATGCTATCGCTATCAATGCCACCAAAAATTGTATCGTTAGCACTATCCCCTCTAAGTAAATCATTACCATCGCCGCCAATTATAGCGTCGTCATCTTTGCCTCCATAAACGGTATCGCTATCTGTGCCGCCGTCTATGTAATCATTTCCCAGATTGCCAAATAGCACGTCGCTGCCATTACTACCGCTGAGGTTGTCATTATTTCCCATGCCGTAAATGGTGTCATTCCCAGCAAGTCCATCGATCGCATCGTTAGCGATATTACCCATCAGTAAGTCGTCAGAGTTGCTGCCAGCAAGCGTGTTGTCGGTTGTGTTGGGGGTAATATTGCTGCTGCTGAGACTGGGTAGGGTGAAGCGATCGCAAATGCAATCGTCAGCACCAGGTGTTGGTGTTGGCGTTGGCACTGGCATTGGTACTGGCGTGGGTGTTGGCGTGGGTGTGGGTACTGGCGTGGGTGTTGGTGTTGGCGTGGGTGTGGGTACTGGCGTGGGTGTGGGTACTGGCGTGGGTGTGGGTGTGGGTGTGGGTTCAGGTGTTGGCGTGGGTGTGGGTGTGGGTGTGGGTTCAGGCGTTGGCGTGGGTGCAGGTGTTGGTATAGGTGTTGGTGCAGGTGTCGGTGCAGGTGTTGGTGCAGGCGTGGGTGCAGGTGTTGGTACTGGCGTGGGTGCAGGTGTTGGTACTGGCGTGGGTGCAGGTGTTGGTACTGGCGTGGGTGCAGGTGTTGGTACTGGCGTGGGTACAGGAGTTGGTACAGGAGTTGGTACTGGCGTAGGTACTGGCGTTGGCGTGGGTGCAGGTGTTAGCGAAAATTCGTAAGATCCAATATCTGCGATCGCACTCCCATTATTATCACCATCTTGAGGCCGACTAACTCCTCGCTCGTCAGTAGCAGGTGCAGTCGCATTATTTCCCGTATCAATTGCCGGACTTCCTGTCAGCAAAGCATGGGTAAAAATGCCACCACCATTATCTTGCAATGGCCCGATTTTTGGGTCAGCAATAGTAATTCCTGGGAAAACATTTTGATCGTTGCCGAAATTTGTAAGCTTATCCGGCCATTGCAGATTGTTTCCGCCGTTAATAAAGTTCCCAGCCGCATTTTGCTGAATCTTGAATTGATTTTGTGCAGTATTATTAGCAAAAATCGTATTTTGGAGAGTAACTTGTTCGCCACTTGCCACCGTTACACCGCCACCAACCCATCCGGCATCATTATTAGCAATAGTAGTATTGGTAATGGTAGCAGAGCCATAAAGCACCATTCCCCCGCCGACATTGCTAAACCCAGTCCCCGTTACTTTGTTGCCAGAAAAGGTACTATTACTAATTGTCGTGGGCGCTTTATCCATCCGCAAACCGCCCCCCTGACCTTCGGCTGTATTGTTAGCAAAGGTAGTATTCTTGATAGTTAGCCCCTTATTTAAGCTATTGCTAATTGCATACAAACCGCCGCCATTTCCACCTTCTCCCCCAGCAAGTGCTACAACCTTGTTATCTCTGTAGGAGCTGTCTTCAATAATTACATTATCTTGCGCTCCCGTAAACAGATGGGTTCCTCCTCCTCCTCCCTTAGCCGTGTTACCTTGAAACACAGTTTTGGTAATCCGAATTGTCCCAGAGGGTTCGTCAGTCGAACTAGCACGATCGGTGTAAATCGCCCCGCCATAACCTCTTAAAAAGTCATTAGGTTTGCCTGTAGCAAAAACGGCAGAGTTAGTATCGTTGTTGATAAATCGCGAGTTTTCAACTGTTAACTTACCGTTAAGGCTGTTAATTGCACCACCGTTAATTCCTTTATTGTTGGTAAAGTCGCTGTTGGTGACAGTAAGATTTTTGGCACTCAAGAAACCGATTGCACCTGCACCGCGTTCATCATTGCCTGCTGTTGCAATGTTATCGTTGAATTTACTGCCCGTTACTGTTAGGTTATTATTGAAATTGGCAAAAATTGCACCGCCACCCAGATCGGCCACATTATTGTTGAACTGAACGTTTTCTACTGTTAAAGTTACTTCGTCAGTTGTGCCGATCGCGCCGCCTCTGTCACTTGTTTTGCCGTTAGCAACGGTGATATTTTTGAGGCTGAAAGTTGAGGGAGTAACGACATTAGCATTGACAAAAAAGACGCGAGAGGCATTGTTACCGCTGATGGTTAAACCAGCAGCTCCACTTCCGTCAACAATTAGGTTTTTGCCAACGGGAATATCGAGCTGACCGCTAGTTATGGTAATAGTTTGCCCTGCAAGATTAGGGGCAAATTGAATTGTATCTCCAACCGCAGCCGAGGCGATCGCTTGCCTTAAAGAACCAGCTCCACTATCATTAGTATTGGTAACAACAATGGTAGCTAAATTACCTCGGTAAGTCTGCATTACCTCTGGAGTAAGAGCTGAAAATGATTCAATTTCTCCTTGAGTAAACTCTAAATTCCAATCACCACTACTGCCAGTTATATTAGTAGAACCGGCAACGTCAGCCCCGGTTATTTGGCTTAATTGCTGTACAAAATCCGCACCAACTCCGGCGGCGACATCGCACCCATAAAGCATGATATCTGCCTTGTCACTTAGGGCAGATTTCCACTGGTGCAACTGGCTTTGATATTGTTCAATAGTATCGCTACTAAGTTGAGAATTGCCTAAATAAAGACAACCGGGACTACCGTGAGACAAAATCTGAACGGTGTCAACTGTGCCATAATTTGCGGCATATTTTTTGATTTCGGAAGTAATTTGTTCGATGCCATTTTTGTTGCGATCGAGGATAATTACCTGTTCCCCTGGAAGTACCCCACTAGCAAGTAATTCGGAGTCATTTACAGCAGAGTCAATAAAGACTAAAGAGTGTGTAGAGAGATTTTGAATTGAAGGCAGAGTGTTGTCTGAAGCTACGGTATAGGTCATTGTGGATACTCCATTAAGGGCATTTACTGGTAGATACAGCCCTCGTTGAGTAAGGACATCACGTTTGTCAGAGAACACCCTAGCGCATCATAGTTGCAGTTGGCACTATGCACAAAGTATGATTATTTTCCTTTCACCGTAAGTTGCTATTAGGACTTACGCAGGTCATCCCAGAAACCGGGTTTTTGAGAGAATTTGTGGGTGAAAACGAAGTATTTTCGTCAAAAAACCCGGTTTCTTTAAATAAGGATGGCTAAAAAGCTGACTGTATAAACATTCTTCCTTCTCTCCTAGATAACTAAATTTTTCTTCCTTCTTCCTTCTTCCTTCTTCCTTCTACTGATCAGTCGATGATGGTGGTTTTTTGCCCACATTACGAACATTGATAATCTTGTTAAGAAGATCGTACCAAAAAGCAGCACCCATAGAGATAGCTACACCGCTCAAAATCCAGCCAAAAATTCTTTTGCTAAATAAAGGCCATTCCCTACCATCAAATTCTTGATTTTTGAGGTTATTGGAATTCCAACCAATAGGTAATGATAATTTTTCTAAAGCTTGATTGACATCTGTTTGAATTTGTGCGAAATTATCTCGATTTGGTATAGAGTTGCGCGTAACTACCTCATCTGCATACTTATTCACAGTAGCACGCAGGAGAGAATCTGTTGACAAATTGCCCACAATATATAATGTATCAGAATTAGTAGCAATAGCGATTGTAGTCCCAATTAAAAGAGCAACTCCTCTAGCATTGCGCTTATAAACACCACCAGCACGTTCCATAGAACGGTCAAACCAAGCTTCGATTTCGTGCTGAAATTTAGAAAAGTTTTGGTCTGTCTGTACTGTATCGTTTTCGGCACGTTTTGCGAGAATATATAGGCTTTTTTTCAAAGACTCTGGCATACTATTAATTATTTCTTGAATTTCTTTATAAATTGGACTATCTTCTTTAGCGTCAACAATCTCTTGCACTGTTTCTTGAGTTTCTCTAGTTTTCCTAATTGAATTGAAGAAATTACTCAAACTTGGTTGTAATTCAACTAGCAGCACTTTTCGGTCAAACTCACTATCCAAACTAGATTTCAAAAATCCCATCTGCCACTGAAAATCTCTGCCAGCTAATTCGCTTTCAGGCAAATAAACTTGAGAATTTTGAACATATATACCCAATTTCTCAGAAATTCTATCGATGCTATCGCTGAGAGGAGCCTGATTTTTATTGAAGTCTTCTACAATTTTATTAAATTCCTTTTGCAGCCAGGTCAATTCCATGTCTAAAATTGGCTGAATTGATTCTCCTAATTTCAAATTGTCTACAATAAACTTGACTTCTGCTAACTGTCGATCTTTAAATCTTTCTAACCGAGATTCGGTAATAGATTTGATTAAAGGCGAAATTCTGAGAGTGTCCAGCAAGCTACTTGAGAAACTCGCAGATGCAATGTAAGAAGGGCCGCTAGATTTATCGCCAAAAACATTTTCAGTTTTGGTAATCCGGCGGTACAATGCACCGATTTGATGGGTGATCTTGCGGAATAGTTTAGATAGGGGGCCTTTGGCTTCTTGATTTAGATCGTTAACGATCGGATTGTCGTAAATTAGATTAGCTAAGTCTTTAATTCGGTTAAATTCAGCTTCATCATTTATAGTATCGCCGCCACCTGAGATCAGCACTTCTATTGATTTCTTTAAATGTTCAGCTCGCCATTGCAGAACTGTGGCGATTAGTTCCTGAATTTCCGTAGCTAGTAAGCTTAAACTGAGGTAAATAAAAATTAAGCCGATGACAATATCTAAAATTACAGGTAAGTTCATGGTAATTGCTAATGGCTAATTGCTAATTGCTAATGGCTAAGGGGGTTTTATAATAATTTTAACAGCTTAGTGTTAATGTTTTTACAGTTTTGCGAAGAATAGTGCAAGATGTCAGTATCTACTACATCCGCCTACCCTAATTTTACTTATGTCTGGTCAAATCTTTCGTCGGCGTACTGACAAGTTCAAAACTCTCGTAAGTGGCAATTGGATCGATCTGTTTTGGGCGGTAGGGTTGCTGGCGGCGGCTGTACTCATATTCTCAATAAATCTCGGCGGTTTGCCTTTGCGAGATTGGGATGAAGGTATTGCGGGACAGGTGGCCCGCGAGATGTGGCGTGGGGACTTAAATTGGCTGTATCCGACGGTAGGGGGTACGCCGTATCTGAATAAGCCGCCATTGGTACATTGGCTAATAGCGCTGTGCTTTGGTGTTGGCGGGGTGAATGAATGGATGGCTAGGCTGGCACCAGCGATGCTGTCAGCAAGTTCTGTACCCTTGCTTTATGCTATTGGGCGGGAGTTGTTTCAGCAAAGGCTGAGTGCGATTTTTTCGGCTTTGGTGTGCCTGACGCTGCTACCAGTGGTGCGTCATGGGCGTTTGGCGATGTTGGATGGGGCGGTATTGTGTTTTTTGCTGATTATGGTGTTGTGCGTGTTGCGATCGCGCCGCAATTTACGCTACGCTCTAGGCGCTGGCATTAGTTTTGGTTTGATTTGCCTGACTAAGGGCGTGTTGTTAGGATTGTTGTTAGGCGCGATCGCGTTTTTCTTCTTGCTATGGGATACCCCCCGACTCATCACTTCTCGGTATCTCTGGACTGGTTTCGCGATCGGCATCTTCCCGGTAATAGCTTGGTATACTGCCCAATGGCTACACTACGGCCCACAATTTCTCAGTGCTAATTTGTTAGACCAATCTCTGCGGCGAGTTTGGGAACCTGTAGGAAATCATAAAGGGCCGCCTTGGTATTATTTGTTAGAAATTTTAGAGTCAGCTTGGCCTTGGCAGTTATTTTGGTTATTAGGATTGCGGCAAGCTTTAGAAAATCGTAATTTTGCTTGGGGAAAATTAGTATTAGTTTGGACTGGAATTTATTTGGCAGCAATTTCAGCCATGAGCACTAAACTCCCCTGGTATGTTTTACCAATCTATCCAGCTTTTGCCTTAGTAGTCGGTCACTATCTAGCTGAAGTTTGGCAAGTTAATGATATCAGGAAGGAAGAAGGAAAAGAGGGAGAAGATGAGGGGCAAAAGAGCAGAGGGGCAGAGGGTAAATTTCCGTCTTCTATCTCCCCCGCTCCCCCGCTCCCCCGCTCCCCTGCTCCCCTGCTCCCCCGCTCCCCCTCCCCCCCTCTCCCCTTCACTCTCTGGCCCATTTTTGCACTCCTATCTGCTGTTGCAGCGGCGGGTTGCCTATACTTTAGCGGTTTGGTGAAATTAGGAGAAACTTTTGCACCTGTTGAGCGAGATTTGCAGCTAGTGCTAATAGCTTTCGGCTTGACTATGGCGATTGTAGCTATGCTTTTACGGCAGCAAGATAGGCAATTTATCTTAATTTTATTTTGGGGAACTTACGTCTCGCTGCTGTTATTGGTGATGTCTAATAACTGGGTTTGGGAATTAGCAGAGGATTATCCTGTTAAGCCAGTAGCCGAAATTGTTCGCCAAGGTACAACTGCCGGTCAGGAAGTTTTAACCTCTCACCGCTATCCTCGACCTTCCCTAGATTTTTATAGCGATCGCCGTGTTATTCCTGCTAAAGTTGAGGAACTAAAACGCGAGTGGCAAACTTCTCCTCAACCTTATTTTCTACTCCATCGCTCCGTCTTAAAAAAGTTAGCTTTAGAAAATGTAAAGGTCGTAAAAACTGCGGGAAACTGGGTTCTAGTTACGCGAATAGTTAACAGTTAACTGTTAACTGGTAATTAAAAGCACTATCTACCCAATTTAAAACTACCAGCATTACACACGGCTGTAACGCCGCCAACAGGCGCAGTTTCTTGACCGCGCCTGTTGGCGGCGTGACGGATACTTTTGTTAGCAGAGGAACCAGAAACCGGGTTTTTTGACGAAAATACTTCGTTGTAGCCAGCAGATTCTGTAAAAAAACTGGTTTCTTTGGTCACAAGTTTCTTTGGTTACAACGAACAACTAACAACTAACAACTAACCAATTTATTACTTGTAAAAATTCTGTGTAAAATATTAGGGCGAAGGAGCATTTGATTCCCCAGTACCGTTTACCCACTCCCATAAGTCTTGAAAAGGTTTTTGTTGCTGGTTTGAGGGGTCAGCCGCCGCGATCGTAAAGCCAAAAAACACCACGCTACCGAGAATAGCCAACAGCGGCAAATGTTTGGCGAGCCCAAAGTCCCGCTGCATACGCGCGAAGGGCCTACTCTGCCGTCTGAGCATCCTTCCTACCTTGAGCTGCTTAATAGTGAAGGGGTCGCGAACGTAATGGCCACTCCAACTAATTACTAAATGCGAATGGCAGTGGGGACAAGTGAACAAACCGCTAAACATCCCAACGGGGCCTATGACGCTGGAATGATTGCAAATCGGGCAGGTGACGGAATGAGTATTATATGTGGGAGCGTTCATAACTGTTCTAGTTGTAGTTTGCGAGACCAACGACCAATTTCGACTCTGTGTTAACGCCTACGGCATAGCTCGGAGGAGGCACATATCCTTACTTCTTAGTCTACCGCTCCTATCAGCTCAATTGCCGCTTCTCAGTTTCCAAAACTTTCAAATTTCCACTCTGGCAGGTGATGTAGCGCTGCGGCATAAGTCAGGTTGTATTGTAGTGGGGTGAGGGTGATGTAATTTTGGCGAATTGCTTGTACATCAGTTGGTATATCATGGGGAAGAGGTGGGTCTGTGGTTTCTTCAACTTCTTCTAATAACTCTCCTGCAAGCCAATAATAACTTTTGCCTCGCGGATCTACTCGTTTTTGAAATATATCGAAATAACGGCGGATGCCTTGACGCGCGATCGCAACTCCGGCAATTTCTGCCTGCGGGACGGCAGGGATGTTAACGTTCAATAACATTGGCTCTGCCATTGGCTTTTCAATCAAGTTCGCTACTAAATTTTGAGCAAAGTTTACTCCTGCTTGAAAATCCCGCGAAGTGTAACTGGCAAGACTAAAGGCAATGCTGGGAATGCCTTCGATGATGCCTTCCATTGCAGCGGAAACTGTACCAGAGTAGAGGATGTCTGTTCCTAAGTTGGGGCCGTGATTGATGCCGGAAAGTACAAAGTCTGGCCGTTTTTCAAGTAATGCCCACAAAGCTAGTTTAATGCAATCGGCAGGTGTACCGGAACAAGCCCAAGCTTTCACTTTTGGGTCAAAGATGGAATCGACTATTTCGGCCCGGATTGGTTGGTGAAGGGTGAGGCCGTGTCCGGTGGCGGAACGTTCTCGGTCAGGACAAACTACGCTAACATCGTGACCTGCGGCGGCGAGGGTGTTGGCAAGACTACGAATGCCTTGAGCGAAGATGCCATCGTCGTTGCTAATTAATAGTTTTACCATCAAGTTTTGTAGTTATATAACTATTTTAGTTTACGCGATCGCTCTGTATTTCTTACTCTCAATTCTGAGAGTTTTTATGTTTTTGATTTGCTTGCTCAACTCTCTGCGCGATCGCTTCCTTTCCTATGAAGAAGGGGCTAGGGGCTAGGGACTAGGGACTAGGGAAAGAGGGGGAGCAATTACCAATTACCAATTACCAATTACCAATTAGCAATTGCCAATTACCAATTATCATTAAACTTAAAATCTTTATAGTGTATATCTGCAATTTTTATTTCCTCGCAACTACCGCCAAATTCCAAGCAAATCGCTTCATTCCTGGCAATTTTTTCAAAAGGTTATCTAAGTTTTCTAACCGCCGATATTCTGGCTCTAATCTTGCTTGTTCGATAATAATTTTCTTCCAATAGCGCTCTTTATTCGGATGCACTCTTTCTATCAAATAAAAGCGTAAAAAAATCCAAAGCGTAGCCAGCCAAAAAGTATCATAAGCCACATCTGAATACAGAGAATTGACAAATTTAACAATGTTAATATCCAAAGGAGTCTCATCTTCAGTCCGCACTTTCGTCGCCATCCGCCGATAAACATTAATTATAGGATTGTGCTTCAGCGGTTCCCAAAAACAAGCTTTTCCACCTGGTTTAAGCACTCGGTGCATTTCTCGAATTGCTATTTTAGGTTCTGGCAAATGGTGTAACAAATTCGAGGCGTAGACAATATCAAAAGTATTATCGGGAAACTCTAATTCCATCGCATTTGCAGTGCAACCTTCAATTTTCACGCCGTTTTTCTCTGCTAATTGCAGAGCAACTTCTACCATTCCGGGTGAATAGTCAGTTGCTACGCATAGCGCACCTTTTTTAGCGAAATAAACGCTATTTTCACCTGCGCCACAGCCCAAATCTAAGAGTTTTTTGCCTGTAATATCGCCTAATTGTTTGAGAATAAATCGATTTTCGGGGGCTGTACAGGCTTCAAAATAATCTTTGACTCGAATGCCGTCAACATCTATTGTAGATGCCCAAGCATCGTGGAATTGTCGCTCTTTTTCTAGTGTTTTATCTTGCATCTTAATGAGTACCTAAAGCATTAACATCACCCCAGAGAGTCGCCACTTCAAAGGTCAATTCTTCTTGTAAGCTTTTTATAAATTGACCCAATTAAAGCTAGGGTGGGCGCAAGCCGCAAGTTTGTAACTCATAGCTAAATCCAATTAAAAATTAAAAGTTAAAAATTTAATTAATTTCCTTTTTAATTTTTAATTTTTAACTTTTAATTTTTGAGAAAGCCGATCGCCCACCTTACAAGTTATTAAGCCTATTCGGATCGAAAACAAAACGCATCTTATTTTTCATCAGAATCGGCTGTAAGATTTACGGAGTCATCTCTCTAACTTGTGCCTTTTCACCGATATCATCCATTAGCCGCATGAGATTCTGGTTGGAAGTCTCAAACCCTGGATTTAATGAAGCATAAAGACGATTCAACGCACTGACATAAGCTTGTGCTGAGGCGACAATAATATCAGTATTAGCAGCATGACCGGAAAATACTTTACCTTCATGTCGCAACCGAATTGTAACTTCTCCGATCGCATCAATTCCCGCCGTCACCGACTGCACAGAAAACTCAATTAACTCATTCGGTACGTTTACCACGCGGTTAATTGCCCTGTACACGGCATCCACTGGGCCTGTGCCGATCGCAGCATCCGTCAATTCCTCGCCTGTTGGTGTCCTTAGCGTCACCGTCGCCGTTGGCCTGGCGCGATCGCCACAGGAAACCTGTACCAATTCTACCCGGAAAAGCTCTGGCGGTTGGTGGATTTCGTCGTTCGCGATCGCCTCCAAATCCCAATCAGTAATTTCTTTCTTCTTGTCTGCCAAATCTTTAAATTTGACAAATGCCTTATTCAACTCATCATCTGACAGTTCAAAACCCAATTCTTTTAACCGACTTTGGAAAGCATGGCGACCAGAAAGTTTACCCAGAACGATTTGATTATCAGTCAAACCGATTGAGGTAGCATCCATAATTTCATAAGTCAGCTTATTCTTCAAAACCCCGTCTTGATGAATTCCCGACTCGTGGGCAAAAGCATTCGCCCCTACAATTGCCTTATTTGGCTGCACCAACATCCCCGTTAAAGTCGAAACCAAACGCGAAGTCTTATAAATTTGGCGGGTGTCAATATTCGTCAGGGATTCCTCAGAATCTACTGGTCGTCCCAAGAAAGGATTAAAATATTGGCGACGGACGTGCAACGCCATTACTAACTCTTCTAAAGCTGCATTTCCCGCCCGTTCGCCAATACCATTAATCGTGCATTCTAACTGCCGGGCCCCATTTTTCACCGCTTCCAAGAAGTTAGCAACTGCCAAGCCTAGATCGTTGTGACCGTGAACGGAAATAATCGCTTGGTCGATGTTAGGAACGTTTTCTTTGATGCCGCGAATTAAAGCCCCAAATTCAGCGGGAGTAGTGTAGCCAACCGTATCAGGGATATTAACAGTTGTCGCCCCAGCCGCGATCGCTCTTTCCAGCACTTGATATAAGAACTCTGGATCGGAACGACCCGCATCTTCTGGGGAAAATTCCACATCTTCTACAAAAGATTTAGCATGAGCCACCATCTCTGGTACAATTGCCAAAACCTCTGCTCTCGTCTTCTTCAACTTATATTCCAAGTGAATATCAGACGTTGCTAAAAAGGTATGAATCCGACGATTAGCTGCTGGTTCTAGAGCCTTAGCCGCTGCTTCAATATCATTTTTACTAGCTCTGGCCAAACCGCAAATCGTCGGGCCACCTTCTACCCCAACCGTCTGAGCGATTTTTTGTACGGCCTCAAAATCTCCCGGACTAGCATAGGGAAAACCTGCTTCAATTACATCCACACCCAATCTCGCTAACTGGCGTGCGATCGTCAGCTTTTCATCCACATTTAAGGCAGCCCCAGGCGACTGTTCCCCATCCCGTAAGGTCGTATCAAAAATAATAATCCGGTCTTGTTTTGATTGATTTTTCATGGTATTAGAACTGATGTCCTCCTGAGTTAAGTTGTGATTGAAACTTTGTTCCAGATAAAGAAGGGGCTAGGGGCTAGGGAAAGAGCGGGGGAGCAGGGGAGCAGCGGGGCAGGGGAGCGGGGGGGAGTATGAGTGATTACCAATTACCCATTACCCATTACCCATTATCGATTACCAATTACCCATTACCCATTATCGATTACCAACTAACAACTAACAACTAACAACTAACAATTACCCATTATTCTAATAATCTATTTTCTCAATATGTTCGCGAATCTCGTTTAGGTCGATATACCGATCTGTAGCATTACGGAGTTCTCTAGCAATCATCCCTTCGGTTGATACGACTGTAATATGAGTATTTTTCGATCTTAGCAGCTCAATCGCCCTCTCAAAATCCCCATCCCCGCTGAAAAGCACAACTTGGTCATATTGATCGACTGTATTAAACATATCTACGACTATCTCTATGTCTAAATTAGCTTTTTGAGAATATCTGCCAGAAGCGTCATCGTAGTATTCTTTGAGGATTTTAGTGCGAACTGTGTAACCCAGACTAATCAAAGCATCTCGGAATCCCCTTTGATCTTGAGGGTCTTTAAGACCCGTATACCAGAAAGCGTTAATCAGCATTACATTTTGCTGTGCATTCTTGAAATATTCCAACACTCGTCTCGGATCGAAAAACCAGCCATTTTTTTGTTGAGCGTAGAACATATTGTTCCCGTCTACAAAAATAGACAGACGGTTCATTGAGTTTGACATAAAAACTTAGACCTAATAATTGTAGAAAGGAATTTAATCTAAGTATTAGATTTTAGCAACATGGAGTTAACCTAGCAATGGAATAAAATTAAGAAATTTCCATTTCCCCAGTATTTCATATTTTAGGCTCTACTGCCACAGAGTTGCTTTCATCTCATAAGCGGGCTGCTTTTGAGAAGAGGTATCGGCTGAGGGCAACTCTGTGGCAAATGTCTCTTTGGCGATCGCTCCGCTAAAAACAATAGTTATTGCCCTGTTGCAGCCCTCTAGCAAGCCCTTAGTTTTTGCACGCTCTGCCTTCCCTCTGTGTGATTAAATTGCAGCAATTTAAGCTTAAGCCTTTTTGCTCTCCAAGGCCCAGCGAGCCAACTCCGTCCGGTTGTGGAGGCCTGTTTTGCCCAACATATTGCTAACATGGCTTTCAATTGTCCGCTGGCTGACATTCATCACATCTGCAATATCACGGTTTGCCAACCCTTGGGACACCAACTGTACGACTTTTAACTCGGTTGGGGTTAAATCGACGTTGCGGCGGGCCTTGATTTTTGGCCCACTGTCGATCGCATTATTTTGGTGGCGAATCAATCTCGTTGCCTGCTTGAGGGAAGATTCTACTTGTGCCACGAGTTCTTCTGGCTCAAAGGGCTTGACAATATAAACGTCAGCCCCAGTGCTGAGACCTTTAACTCTATCTTGGCTTTGACCCTTGGCAGACAGGAACAAAACTGGAATCCAACTGGTACGAGGATCTTCTCTGACGTGCTTGACTAAGGTGTAACCATCCATCTCTGGCATCATCACGTCACAAATAATTAAGTCGGGAAGATCCTCTTCTAGTTTTTCCAGGGCTTCTCGGCCATTTTCTGCTGTGACGACATCGTAGCCCCGAAACTCTAGATAATCTTTAACTAGCAGTATCAAGTTGGGGTCGTCGTCAACCAGCATTAGCCGTTTTTGATCTCCTATATTAATTTCCTTCATCTTTATTCCTGCCTGGAGACTCCCGTCATAACTGTAGTGATTGCAACGCTGGCAGCGAACAAAACTTATCGGCTTGACGGTGAGAGGAAAGGCAGGGCAGGGTATATGCCTCTCCACGATTTAAAAGGAATTGTAATGAGGTGGGGGTTTTAGCCCCTTCGCCGAGGCGGGTCAACTAGGCTTTCCAGTCCCCTACTAGACCCCGTGTTAGGGGTTAGCAGTGGTGGTTGAGCTAATAATTTCCCGCTAATCTAATGTTATCTGGCGTGCTTCCTAAAGATGCACGCCAGCTAGATCGAGTGGGATATTTAGTCTGGAGACTTTCAGCCGCTTAATGCCCCTGTCTGTACGGTGCTACTTCTGAATACTATAGAGAAATTTGACTATAATGCCTACTTACGTACTTGAATGTTTTGAGCAGTGGCTGGGAAGAGCGAGTGATTTTACCCTTGATAACTAGCTGTGGTGTCTAATTCCTAACGATTGCGATTGTGATGGCGATCGTTACAGGAAATGTTAGTGAGTGTGTAGCTCCTTATCTGGAAGAGGATGAGTTAAAAAAGCATATTCCTGAACTACTTGAGAGCCGATCAGATGTTCTTGAAGTATCCGCTCGATGATGGGTGGTGTGACATTCCGATACCACACACCGTCTGGATAGATGACCATAATCGGGCCGTTGCTACAAACGCGCAGACAATTGGCTTTGGTGCGAAAGATGCAACTTGGGCGATCGCCTGAAGGTTTATCTAATTTTAGTTCCTGTAAGCGTTTTTTTAGGTAGTTCCAAGCTTCCAGGCTGGCTTCTTTGTCGCAGCACTTGGGTACGGTTTGATCGGCACAGATAAAAATGTGCCTTTCGATTTGAGCTATTCCCAGGCTTTTCACGCAAGCGGCTAAGCTTGAGGTACATGATTCTTCGCTGTTTTGGCTGCTCTCTGAGGATTTAGAGGTGGCGATCGCGCTTGGTTCTCGATCGGACATAGGGCTAATGGCGTGAAACTTCGTCTCTATTTTCGCACTGTCTGGGGTAGGGAAGAAGGGGCTAGGGGCTAGGGGCTAGGGGCTAGGGGGAGAATGGGGGAGAGGGGGAGGTAAGTAGGAGGGATTATTAACAATTAACAATTAACAATTTTGATTAAAATAGCAACCGTGAAGACGTTTAGGGCACTGGCTTCTGGAGGACTTACGCACCCAACTAAAGAAACCGGGGTTTTTTACGAAAATACTTCGTTTTTACCCACAGATTCTCTCAAAAACCCGGTTTCTGGGACGACCTCCGTAAATCCATTATGGTTGAAACCATTGATTTGTCACCTATTCCTCCCCATCCTCCCCATCTCCCCCATCTCCTCCATCCTCCCTCTCTCTTCCCTAGCCCCTAGCCCCTAGCCCCTAGCCCCTTCTACTGTGTAAGTTCTCCCCTAAATTAGTTCGGGAACCCGTACTGAGAAATTAGTTGCGATCGCCACCTTAACCAGTTAAATTAGCACTCAGGAGTCGAGAGTGCTAACTCTCAAAGAAATAAGCCAAAAGGCAGAAGGTGCAGAGTAAAAATACTTACCCTCTCCCTGGAAGGCTTAACTCTTAAAAATTTGCAAAGGCTGTAATAAGCGAGGATTTTGTATGGCAGCAGTATCTCTGAGTGTTTCTACCGTTAAACCGTTAGGCGAGCGCGTGTTCGTGAAAGTAAGCGCTAGCGAAGAAAAGACGGCCGGTGGTATTTATATACCCGACAACGCGAAAGAAAAGCCCCAAGTAGGGGAAATTGCAGCAGTGGGCCCCGGCAAGCGCAACGATGACGGCACTCGCTGTGAAATGGATGTCAAGGTTGGCGACAAGGTTCTTTACTCCAAGTACGCTGGTACCGACATCAAACTCGGCACTGATGAATATGTCTTACTTGCCGAAAAAGATATTCTGGCGATCGTTGACTAAATAGCTAATGGCTAATGGCTAATTAGCGGGTTAATTCCTTATGGCATTAGCTTAACGGTTAAGAGCAATTAACAATTAGCTATTAGCGATTAGCAATTAGCAAATTTTTCAAATTACAAACAAATTTCACTTACTGGAGTCGAAAACTATGGCTAAGCGTATCATCTACAACGAAAATGCACGTCGCGCTCTAGAACGCGGTATGGACATTCTGGCCGAAGCAGTGGCCGTCACCCTTGGCCCTAAAGGTCGTAATGTAGTTCTAGAGAAGAAATTTGGCGCTCCTCAAATTGTTAATGATGGCGTTACCATCGCTAAAGAAATTGAACTGGAAGACCATGTTGAAAATACTGGTGTGGCTCTGATTCGTCAAGCTGCTTCCAAAACTAATGATGCTGCTGGTGATGGTACCACGACTGCAACTGTGCTCGCTCACGCTATGGTCAAAGAAGGCCTGCGGAACGTAGCTGCTGGTGCAAATGCGATCGCTCTGAAGCGCGGTGTTGACAAGGCGACTAGCTTTTTAGTAGAAAAGATTGCCGAACACGCCAAACAAGTAGAAGATTCCAAGGCGATCGCTCAAGTTGGTGCAATTTCCGCCGGTAACGACGATGAAGTTGGCCAAATGATTGCCAACGCAATGGATAAAGTCGGTAAGGAAGGTGTGATTTCCCTCGAAGAAGGCAAATCCATGACTACCGAGCTCGAAATCACTGAAGGGATGCGCTTTGACAAAGGCTATATCTCTCCTTATTTCGTCACCGACACCGAACGGATGGAAGCAATTCTAGAAGAACCTTTCATCTTGTTAACTGACAAGAAAATTGCTCTGGTACAGGATTTAGTTCCCGTCTTAGAACAAGTAGCACGCGCTGGTCGTCCGTTGCTGATCATCGCTGAAGATATTGAGAAAGAAGCTTTAGCTACTCTGGTTGTCAACAAACTGCGGGGCGTTTTGAACGTCACTGCTGTTAAGGCCCCTGGTTTTGGCGATCGCCGCAAATCCATGCTCGAAGATATCGCCGTGTTGACTGGCGGTCAAGTAATCACCGAAGATGCTGGCTTGAAGCTTGACAATACCAAGCTGGATATGCTTGGTAAAGCACGCCGCATTTCTATCACCAAAGATAACACCACGATTGTTGCCGAAGGTAACGAAGTTGCTGTCAAATCTCGTTGCGAACAAATCCGCCGCCAGATGGACGAAACTGAGTCTTCCTACGACAAAGAAAAGCTACAAGAGCGCTTGGCTAAGTTGGCCGGTGGCGTAGCCGTAATCAAGGTAGGCGCTGCGACTGAAACTGAAATGAAGGATCGCAAACTGCGTTTAGAAGATGCGATCAACGCTACTAAAGCTGCTGTGGAAGAAGGTATTGTTCCCGGTGGTGGCACAACTTTAGCTCACCTGACACCTCAGTTAGAAGAGTGGGCAAATAGCAGTCTGAAAGGTGAAGAATTAACCGGTGCTTTGATTGTGGCACGGGCTCTGGCTGCTCCTCTGAAGCGGATTGCTGAAAATGCCGGTTTGAATGGTGCTGTAATCGCTGAGCGCGTGAAAGAGAAGCCATTTAATGTTGGTTTCAATGCAGCTACTAATGAGTTTGTAGATATGTTTGAAGCTGGTATCGTTGACCCTGCGAAGGTGACTCGTTCCGCTTTGCAAAATGCAGCTTCTATTGCTGGGATGGTGTTGACGACTGAGTGTATCGTCGTTGATAAGCCTGAGCCCAAGGATGGCGCTCCTGCTGGTGCTGGTGGCGGTATGGGCGGTGGTGATTTCGATTACTAATCGCTAGTTTGATGGAGTAGAGTGGGCGCAAACGTTTGCGCCCACTCTCTTTGGTAATATAACGTAATCTGTTGATTAATCAATCAAGCTATCATAGTGGTGTACTCTCTAGTATACTGAGAGGCTCTATGAAAGCAGAAGTTCTCAAAAGATTATTTAGGGCGATCGCCAGTTCAGACACAGAGGCGATCGACAAATTGACGTATCTGGTGATTGAAGAGGAACGTCAGAATGGACACACGCTTCTAGCCGATCAGTTAGAGAATATTACTAAGAAAAGCCCAAAAGAGAAGTCCACCTCTAACAATAAATCAGTTTCGTCAGTACCAGAGAATCTACAGGCTCTAAGTGAACTACCGACGAGTAAGCGATTTAATCTTCCTCTAGTTAGTGTCATACCAAGGGAAAAACTGCGGCATCACATGGTGTTGGCTGAAAGTATTGAGAAACGTTTCCAGCGAATTGAACGTGAGTATGCAGCAAGGGATAGACTTGCTCATCATGGACTATGCTACAGGCAAAAAATTCTTTTATATGGTCTTCCTGGCTGTGGTAAAACACTGGGAGCAGAGCGTTTAGCCTGGAATACAGGTTTACCACTTCTTAAGGTTAGATTTGATGCAATGGTTTCATCTTTTTTAGGGGAAACTGCAAGTAATTTAAGGCTCGTTTTTGAAGAAGCATCAAAAAATCCATGTTTATTGTTTCTTGATGAATGTGACTCAATTGCTAAATCAAGAGAAGATTTTCAGGAAGTAGGAGAAATTAAGCGGGTGGTGAATACTTTTCTCCAGATTTTGGATGAATATGAACCAACCTCTGGTCTGATTGTAGCAGCAACAAACCTCACTAAATCTCTTGATACTGCACTTTGGAGACGATTTGATGATTTGATATCAGAAGGGTTTCCACATATTCAGCGTAAGTTCACTAACTCTTAAATCCGGTTCAATTATTCTTCTTATCCATCGCCAATAATGCCGTTCCATAGGCCGACTCTGTGCTAATTGGTGTAACGATCGGTACTTTTAACAGTCGCGAACGAATAGCAGCCCAAATAAGATTTTTCGCACCGCCGCCAGCAGTATAAACCCGCGTTAAAGGAGTTGCACCTAACTCCTGCAATAATTGATATCCTCGCGCTTCAATTCGCGCTATACTTTCTAGTAAACCGTGTAAAAATTCTACTGAGTCCTTGGGGCGAGGTTCTAGTTTTGGTGGTAAATTCGGGTCATTAATTGGAAAGCGATCGCCTGGTTTTAATAAGGGATAATAATCAAGTAAACTCTCTTGACTAGGATCGATTTTTCTGCTAAAATTATCTAATTCAGTATCACTAAAAAAGTGGCGCAACACAGCACCGCCTGTATTAGAAGCACCGCCAACTAGCCATAAATTACCTAATTTGTGACTATAAATTCCATATTTAGCATTATCAATGCGGGTACGGCTTAATAGTTTTAGCACTAGGGTAGAACCCAAAGATGTACTAGCTTCGCCGGGAGATTTCGCACCACTAGCTAAAAATGCTGCAATACTGTCAGTTGTACCCGCACGGACTATACAATTAGGGGGTAAAGAAAAGCGATCGCGCATTTCTGCTGTTATTTCCCCGACGATCGTACCTGGTGCGAAAACTTCTGGTAACTGAATGGTAATATTGGGAATAGTGGCGATCGCATCTGTCAACCATTCCGGGTAACATAGATTAGCCACGTCATAACCCAATTTCAAAGCATTATGATAGTCGCTGACACCGAGTTTACCGTGTAGCAAAAAACCCAGCCAGTCAGCTTGATGCAGGAAATAAAGCCTCTGAGAGACAGATAACTTATTTGTTAAATCTCTTGTTAACCACAGGAGTTTTGCCAGACTAGAGGTAGCGCTTAATACTGTGGGGTTGGGAGGCGCGTAGGGGTAGTCAGCAGCAACCATCGCACTTAGCTTATCCATCACCGCCACCCCTCGCGCATCATTGTAGAGCATCGGTGCAGCCACAGGCTTACCGTTAGCGTCGCATAGCATTACAGTTGAAGATGTACCATCAATCGCGATCGCTCTTACTTCACGGCGGATTTCTAGGGGAATTTGCGCGATCAGAGAAAATAGCGCACTCTGCCATATAGAGGATAATTCAAATTGTGGAGTTTCCTGTAGATTTGAGGGAGGCGCGGCAGCTACGCCAGCCGCAGGCATCGCGTTTTGGGGACCGTCAAAAGGATAACAAACCTCTGCATAGATTTTACTACCAGCATCAATTGCTACAGCCCGCGCCCCGGAAGTACCGAAATCTAGCCCAAGGTAAAAGTTCATAAGACATTATCTTAACAAGACTTAAGTATTTTATTGAACAAGTAGCAATGAACATAATCTAAAAGGCACAATCCAGTGACGGTGGAGTTGAACGATATCAACTAGCGGAAGCTAGAACGGGTGACTTTTAAGTTGCAAAAGCGAATATTCCAAGCAAGCACCCGCTAGTAAAAATGCGATCGCCCCGACAATTGCCGCGTTAAGCAAAGATATTCTCAATAGGGGCCCCAAAATCACCCCATATAAACTCATGGCTAAGGAAAAACCACCAAAATATATCCCTACTCCTAATCCTCCTCGGTGCGGGGGGATGAGGGAAAATACAAAGGGAATCGCGCCATTGGCAACTAAGCTATAACTAGCAATCAGGGCAATTATTAAGATCCATATAGCCCCTGTCCCCTGAGCAAAAACTAATGCCAGTAATAGCATTGCTGCGATTACTAATCCTGCGATCGTTACTCTCTGATTTCCAAGGCGGGTGGCTAGAATTCCTGCGGGTAAAGATGCAAAAGCTAAGGCGATCGCAATTCCCACCAGCAGCAATTTCACATCTGTACCCCCAATTTGAGTTTCTAACACCTTCGGCAGAATCTCCCCTAACATCAAGCGAGTTCCGCAAGCTATACTCATCCCAGTTACAGCAATTAATCCCAGTGCTGGTATAGAAAGCGGTTGATTTGTGGTATGATTTATTGGTGTTTGGGCCACAGACATATCGGGTTTTTGCGATCGCAATACCGCCACTGCTCCCAATAATACTAAAGAACCGATCGTGAAAGTAATCCCTGGCCCTAAACTCAGAATAAAATCACCAGCGATCGGTCTTGCGGCCCCCGCCAGCCCGCCAATTAAAATCAAAACGCTCATTGCTTGAGGCAATTGAGTGTTAACCGCATATTGTCCGATCAGCGAGACAGCCGGAGCCCGAAACACAGCCATCGCCAGGGCCCAAGCTACAAGCAGTACAGGCAATACCCAGCGGAAAACTTGGTAGGGTTTGCCAAAAATGAAAACAGCAGGAATGGCAATAAAAAGAGCTGAAGAAAGGATGATTCCCAAGGAAATTAAGGGAAAACGAGAGCCCATCCATTGCCGCTGTTTATCTGAAATCCCCCCCATTATAGGTTCGAGCGCTACTGCTAAAGCGTCTTCTATCATTGATATCGGCTGCTCTAACCCTGGAAAGCCAAAACCTGCAAGCAGTTGAGGCACATAGATCCGGTAAATCATCCATGTTAGGGTAATAGCTGCCTGTACAGCAGCTAAACCACCGACTTGCCTCCACAGAACAGCGGGCTGAGATGGTGAGAGATTCATGGTGACTGCATTTTATGGTAAATTTGTCAACCTTATCTCAACTCGGAAGCGATCGGCAATGAAGAGAAGGAAGAAGGAAGAATTAAGAAAAATTTATGCTCAGTGATTTGTGTAGTCTTCAACCACAATAACACTTGTGAAGGTTATATGACTACTAACATCCGCTGCTCGATCGCCTCCCAAGTTGCACGATTGACTTGTACTGCTGCGCGATCGCACTGCACCATTAGACAATTAGCATACAAGTAATTGCCAAGGGCTTCTCTTTCTGTAGATGAAAGATTAACAAGTTCTGGGCTAATATTAAAGGTTTTTAACCATGTTTTACGGAGAGAATCGCGAAAGTTGCGGTGTACTTCTAAAGGTTCATTATTCCCCGGCACCTTTACTTGTAATGCTTCTAATTCTGCAATGAATTGATTCGCATCTTTAGAAATTTGGAGTTTTTCATATTCGCGAGCGAGGATGCAGACGAGGGCTAAATCACGAGTGCGATCGAGGGCTAAATCGCGGTTAGAATCTAGGGCAAAATTAAAATCCACGTCCAGAAAACGACCGCGAACTTTAACTACTGTCCCCGCTAATTCGCGGGTAAGTTCGTCAGCGAAGACGCGGGTACGAGCTAATCCTAATGTACCAGTTATGGTGCTAGCGAGGATGCGGGCGCGGGCTAAAATCAAACCGATATCAAGTCCCAGCAGATGAGCTAGGTAACTGGCTAAAATGCGATCGCGACTGATTGTGAGCATGAAATCGCGGCTGAAGGTGAAATCGCCCGCAGTTTCTAAAGGCAATTCATAAATTGTTCCTAAACCATCACCCGCATCCTGTGTATAGGCAAAATCACCCCCGCTAATTAAAAGTGCAGTGGCGCGTTTAGCAGCAGGTCTAATATTTTCTTCGGAATCGACTGTGATTTGATTTGCCCAGGTTAATAAGGCTTGTAATTTGGGAATTTTGATATATTTTTGTGCTTCTGTTTCTATCAGTAAGAGCAATTCGTCAGCTTTGCTACCCATCATCTCTGCTAATAACAAAAATACTGGTTGCCAACGCTCGTCTTGAAGATGATGGGTAATTAATTGCTGGATCTTAACAGTTCTATCAATAAGAGTTAAGTTCTCACTATCATTTTTTCGGCTGGCGAGGGTGGTAAATGCCTCTCTTTGGGACTGCGATTGTTGAGCAATTTTGGGTTTTTCTTCGGGCGAGCCGCCATCTTTAGGTAAGTCTTGATAAATATATTGTGCTGTTAAATATTCTTGCATTGTCGGATGAAAGAAAGCGAGTAAGTCAGCTTCTTTACTAACTAAAATTCCCGGCTTAATTACCAGAGCGTCTAAAACTAAATTCGCATCTAAATTTGGTTGCCTCTTCAAGTTAATGTTCAGAAAAATTTTAACTTTATCTAGCAGTATTCGTCTTTCAAACAACAGCTTGTTAGACTCAAAACCGAGCGAGGCAATCTCGGAAAGTAAATTACTAACTCCCTCCAAAATTAATGATTTTTCGCTATTTTTTAGCTGAAGCCGAGGGTCAGATAATCCAGATTCTAGCAAGAGCCGCCAAACTTGCTGATAGAGAGCTTGGCGGCTTTTGGGAAAGTTTTGACCTCGCTCATAAACCAGACATAGTAAAGATAAATATAAAGTATTTATTCCTAAATTTTTTGCCTGGGAATTTTCCGGCTTTTGCAGAGCTTCCCAGCAAGCTAGAGCATTTAAATTTAGCGATTCTGAGTCAGAATGAAACCAATTACAAAGAAATCGCTCTAACTGATTTTCCTCAAAAGGTGAAATTAAAACATTGGCAAATATCGTTAAATTATAGCGATATAAATCAGTTCTACAGGAAGCTATCAAGCGATTTTTCGGATATTTATTAACAAAATTATTAATTTGCCAAGTGATAGTTTTTAATTGATGGTTTGGAACTTCGTTCAGACCATCTAGCAGAATCAGTAATTTACCTTTATTTAATGTTTTTTCTGTCAACCTATCTGCAAACGGAAAGTTACTATCGGCAAATTCTTCTAAGATAATTTTTTCTAAGTTTACCTTTCTAGCGCTTACTTCTTTAAGGTCGATGAAAACTGGAATATATGTAGAGTTACCGATTTTGCCAAGTTTTTCCCCATTGAGTGCTTCTAGTGCTATTTGCCGCAAAAATATAGATTTCCCCGAACCCGGTTCACCTAATACCATCAGATATTGATTTTGGTTTACAGCTTCTATTCCTTCTAGCTTATTATTATAAATAAACTGCCAACGGCGCACTTGACTTTGATTATAGATAGTTTCTAATTTTTCCAGCGATTCGCAGCGGTGAATATCAGATTCGCGCCAAACTTGAATGGGGATATAAACTGATTCTAATGGGATTGGTTCGGACTTTCCTAAAATTCTCAAAATGCCGTAGCGTTCGACATATTTGCAAACATATTCTTCAGCGGCGTGATTTATAGATTTTTGGGTTCTTGTTTTCATAGTTTTGCCAACTATGGCTAAATTACTAAACAATTTACCTTTGTTATCTAAAAGTATTTCGCTGGCAATGTTGGCTATATTGCTGGTGGCAGTAGCGATTAAGGGTTCAAATCCGAGCATGGGTTACGGATGAGTTATTAAACATATAACTAGGGGAAGAGAGGGGCTAGGGGCTAGGGGCTAGGCGCTAGGGGAAGAGAGAGGCTAGGGAAAATAGGAACTAGAATTGAGGTTTAGCGGTGCAGTTTGACCCTTCGGCAAGCTCAGGGCAATGCAAGGTCACTGTCTATCATTATTGTAATTTTCAGAGCTGGCAACATCCACAATTCTAAGTAAAAGTTCGATGGTAGGCGGAAGAAGGAATAATACTTGTAGAGTCAGCTTTTTAATCATCCGTGATTTTAGGTTTAATTAAGTGGATTTACTTATTTCTTCCCAGGTAGTTGCGGATATTATTACTGATGCTTCTTTGCATCAGCGATTCTGGCGAGCTTAATTCTAAGTAAATTCACTGAGACTGAGCCAATAGCCAAGTACCTACCTGAAAAAGAGGCGTTTGACAGCTATGCTGCCACGCTTCCTCTAGCTTATACCACTTCTCTAAAAGTTTGCTACAGTTTGGGGTAGGGGCGGGTTCGCGATCAAATTTGCCACCCACAAATAACATTAATAAACCCGCCCTAAGACTGTAGCATTAATTTAGAGAATTGGTATTAGCAAGAGCTAAATCAGATAAAACTTGTGACTGAGTGATTTAAACATTAGCGTGACTATAATATTAACAGCTAACAGCTAATAGCTAACAGTGAACAGCTAACAGTTAACTAATTTACGCTTTCATCTCAAAAATTCGCTTGATTGCATCCTCAACAACCTTATCCGGTGTGGAAGCTCCCGAAGTTACACCCACCACAATTTTACCAGTAGGCAACCAATTATCAGCGATCGCTAAATCACTTCCTAAAGGCTTGTGTTCAATCCTATTATTTGCCAGAATTCGCTCAGCAGCATCAATGTGGTAAGAAGGAAGTTTGCGCTCGACGGCCATCTCTTGTAAATGCGTAGTATTAGAAGAATTGAAGCCGCCAATAACGAGCATTAAATCTAGCTTTTCTTCTACCAAGCTAAACATGGCATCTTGCCGCTCTTGAGTTGCATCGCAGATAGTATTAAAACTCTGGAAATGTTCATTCAACTTATCTGGCCCATACTTCCGCATCATCGTTTTTTCAAATAACTTGCCAATCTGCTCAGTTTCACTTTTGAGCATAGTAGTTTGGTTAGCAATTCCAACTTGTTCTAAGTCCCGATCTGGGTCAAAACCAGCCGAACACGCTTTGCTAAATTTGGCTAAAAACTCCTCGCGATCGCCTCCATTTAGGATATAATTGCACACATATTCAGCTTCGCGGAGATTTAGCACAATTAAATATTTTCCAGCAAAAGAACTGGTGGCAACTGTTTCCTCGTGATTGTATTTACCATGAATAATGGAAGTGCAAACTTTTTTCTTGTGTTTCTCAACTGTATTCCAAACCTTAGAAACCCAAGGACAAGTTGTATCTACAATTTTACAGCCTTTATCATTTAATGTCTGCATTTCTTGCACGCTGGCACCGAAAGCTGGTAAAATTACAACATCGCCTCGATCGACAACTGAAAAATCTTTTTCACTTTTCTCAACGGGGATAAACTCTACTTGCATATCCACTAAATGCTGATTTACTGAGGGATTGTGAATAATTTCATTAGTAATCCAGATGCGTTCTGTGGGAAAATGTTGGCGAGTCTCGTAGGCGATCGCCACTGCCCTTTCCACACCCCAACAGAAACCAAAAGCCTGAGCTAGGCGGATCGTCACATCGCCTCGTTGCAGCGTGTAGTTATTCTCGCGAATTTGCTGAATCAGACTGCTTTGGTAGGCAGACTGCATCACCTCAGCGACTTCATCCTCGTGCCCAAAACCCTTGCGGTGGTAATTCTCCGACTGTTGGAGCGATCGCTTAAAAGCCTTAGTATCCATGCGGCATTCATCCCAAATCCAGGTTAACTCTCTTTGATTGTAAAACGCTTAGGCTACCAGCAAAAGGCATTCGCTCACAACCTGCCCGTTTTTAGAGCGGGGAGAGGTCAAGTTAACCTTGTATGCTTAAAGGATTTCTTCGAGTTATTCAACTCAGATGACGATGAAGCTGAATTTAAGCGATCGCTAGCCTGATGTGCTTGCTCGATTCTCTTTTTCCTTTCTTCAATAAACTGGTTGATCTGTCTAGCAAAGCGAGCGCTACCAGCCATCAGAGTTGCGATCGCTTCCCGCTCAAAAACCAGCACCGTTAAATCTTGAGTCACCACTCCCGTAACCTGACTATTTTCGCCAGGTAAAAGAGCAGTTTCACCAAAGAAATCTTCCCGCGATAGGTGAATGACTTCCTGTTGAGAACCAGACAAATCTGTTACTAATAATTTAATTGCACCCGACTCAATAATATAAAAACCTGGATCGGGTATTCCTTCAGAAATCACTTCATCGCCCAAACCATAAAATTGTAAAATCGCTACATCAGCTAATTTAGCGATCGCCTCCAACTCTAGAAAGGCAAAAAAAGGCAAAGATTGTAAAAAGATTGCTATTTCTTGCACTCGCTCCTCCCGTTGGGGAGTACGAATCCTAACGTGCTGTAAAGTGCGAATTGGGAAAGGAATCGTTAAACCATTGCGCTTAGCTGCATAGAAAATTCTAGTTCTAAAGTCATTACGAATCTCTTCGACATTTTGGAAATCATCAATAAAATATTTGACCTCATAAGTAATTGCAAAATCATCATAAGACATAGTAAAAACATCGGGAGCAGGGTCGGATAAAATGCCTTTAGTTGCAATTGCCGCACTTTTGATTACCGCCTGCACAAAATTGGGCGAATCGTCGTATGAAAAACCGATTTTAAATCGTTCCCCATGTACGCGATCGCCACTATGATAGTTGAAGATATTCTGCTGATCTAGCACACCATTGGGAACGATTAGCAGTTCTCGATTCAGGGTTCTCAGACGCACAGAGCGCCAATTTAAGTCTACAACTTGCCCCTCAATATCTCCAAAGCGAATCCAATCTCCGACTTTAAAAGGACTGTCAAATAGTAATAAAAAACCAGATACGAGATTGCTCAATGTAGTTTGTAATGCCAGAGCAATGACGACAGAACCCACTCCCAAAGCCGCAGCAATATTACTTAAATCTACTTGCCAAAGAGAGCTGAGTATATATGTGGTGATACCCAGAAAAAATAGAATCCGAATAATTTGTAAAAACAGTCTAGGAACCTTGAATAAATGCCAAGAAGTCGGGTTTTGTTCTGTAGTTAACAAAATTCCCAAAAGCAAAATCCCAGCAAAAATCACACCTAGCAAAATCAGGGTTTCTAATAACCGTAAGAAAATAGAGTTATGAGGAAAGCCGAGAAACTGATTCATAACTAGCCAGATTGCCAAGCAAGGAAAAACAAAGCTCCGCAGACTATTTAAAAATCTTACCAGCCGGATATTTCCTCGCGGCTCTAATCGAGAAATTACTTCTCCCAAGATAACTATTAATAATGGAAATCCCAAGATAAATATTAAGGCTTTTAACCACAGTACACTCATTGATTAATCTCTTATAAATACAAGAAAAAAGGTAGAAACTAGAAGCTACAAATAAGATTGTATCACCTACTTAACTTCCTTAACTACAACTGCATATTTGTTACGATCGTGAGCTTCAGAAGCAGAATTTAATAAATTTCGGCTCAATACCCAAGTTGGCACCTGACCAATTTCTACTAACTCAATTTCCTCGGCTGGCTGAAAGATATACAAATCGCGAACCCTTTCATGGACTTCATTCGGTATGCGAATAGTGTTAGGTGCAGCCATACGATTGAGCTGAGAAGCAATCGCCAAACCTTCACCCCAAATATAGTAGCTAAAGCTTTTAGCCTCGATAACTGCCCCCATAATCTTACCTGCATCAATACCAATACGAAGTTTAAGATTGAGATTATATTTATTGTTAAATGCTTGCAAAATATCCAGCATCTCTAGGCCCAATTCGACAACTCGTTTCGTATGATCCAGACGAGGTGTTGCCAACCCACAAACAGCAAAGTAAAGTTCGCCAATCCGAGTTATACCTAACACATCAAGCTGTTGAGCCGCAGCATCAAACCCATTAATCATTTCATTTAATAAGCTGGCTACCTCGGAAACTCCTCGCCCAATAGATAATTCATTTATACCTTCTAGACTTGCGACTAATATCGTTGCTTGTTCAGTTTCATCTGTAATTCCTTCCTCCCCTGTTTTCCAGCGTTGTGCAACTGTACTGGGAAGAATATTTAAAAGTAACTCCTCATTTTCACGCTGCCTTTGTTCCGCTAATATTGTTTGATCTTGGAGGCTGCGAATCATTTCATTAAAGGTTTTTACCAGATGACTTAACTCATCTTGAGTAGTAGATTGTAGTTCAGCATCTTCTAATTTTCCGCGCATGATCTGGCGAGAGTCTTGGATCAAAATTTCAATCGGCTTAACAAAGTTATTGGCAGCAACTAAAGAAATTAAGGTGACAAATAATACTAAGACTACTGCTAGAATGATAATATAGTTTTGCAAGTTATTTAGCGGCTCGTAGGCTTCAGCTAGATCGATCTCGGAAAGCACTACCCAATTGATTCCTTTAATTTTTAGAGGAGCATAAGAACTCAGTACGGGAACTTGTCGGTAATCGTTAATAATCTCAGTGCCTTGTTTACCTTGAAGTGCCTTTTTTGAACCTTCTGTTTCGACTCTTTGAAGCAAAATCGAAGTTTTTAGTTGTTCAATTGTCTGAATTATACGTTCCGGCGTACCACCGGAACGGAGCGCCTGATAATAATTTATAGGATCTTCAATTAAAAATCTAGAGATAGAGCGCATTAAGTAATCAGAACCTACTAAGTAAGTCTCGCCTGTTTTACCTAAACCTTCCCGCTCCCAACCTCGATTTCCTGTTAAAATGCTATTAATTTCATCGACTGGTAATTGAACTGCTAGGATGCCAACCAGTTGCGTTTCCTGATAGATAGGAACAGCCATAAAAGCAGCAGGAGCACCGTAGGAGGGGCGATAGCTAGCAAAATCAACAATCTGAACGGCACTGGGGTCTGGATTCTGCTTTACTGCTGCTACTACACTAGCCAAGTTGCTTTGGGAATATGGCCCGGTTTGGAGATTACTTGTAAAGTCGGTTTCTTTATAAACTGAGTAGACAATTTCTTCAGTTTCAGGATTGATTAAAAACAGATCGTAATAGCCAAATTTTTTAATTAGATTGCGTAGAATTTTGTGGTATTTGCTATGAATTGCACTATATTCACTCCCATCTGTTGCCGCCATAAGTTCGTCTTTTTTACCGACAGGATGGAAATTATTAGTAATGTAATGATATTGCAAATATTGGGCGAGTTCAGTTTTAGGAGCATAGAGTTCAAAAACGGGTGTACCTTCAATATTTTTAGATAGTCTAGGGAAAAACTCTTTGGTATAATAAGATTGAATTGATTGATTCCAAGTGGGAGAAATTGTTAGCTTTGATTGATTTAGCTGCTGAAAAGCTTGATTAAAATCCACCATTGCTGTCACAATCATTCGATCTTCGGAAAGGGTTTCAATTTGATTGTGAATATATTGAAAGTAAGATTCAATTTGAGCAGCTTTTGCCGCACGCACGCTAGTCAGTTGGCTAAAAATGCGTTGGGTGAGAATGCTTTTTGCTCTGTTCCATGTCAAAATACCAACAATGGCAGTTGAACCTAAAGTAACTACCAGAAGGGCAATTGTCAGCTTTGACTTAATTCTCAATTGTCTAAATCCTAACAAAGTCAATCCTCCTTTAATTAAAGAAGGGGCTAGGGGCTAGGGGCTAGGGGCTAGGGAAAGAGGGGGAGCGGGGGAGCGGGGGAGCGGGGGAGCGGGGGAGATGGGGGAGATGGGGGAGATGGGGAAGATAGGGGAGATGGGGAAGGTAATTAGCCATTAGCTATTAGCAGTTAGCGATTAGCAGTTAGCCATTAGCGATTAGCGATTAGCGATTAGCAGTTAGCCATTAGCCATTAGCGATTAGCAGTTAGCCATTACCAATTACCAATTACTTGTTCTCATACAAGTTAAAATCGCTCGCTATATAATTCTTATTCCTCAATCATGCTCAAACCCCCAGCAAACTCCTCTCCATAACCTTCTTCACCGTGTTCGTTAATATCTAAACCTTGGTCTTCAGCGGATTGCTTCACTCGCAACTCCATCATTGCTCCCAAAACCTTAAGGATTATAAAAGTACCGACAGCGGCAAAAATGTAGGTAGCGATAACACTAATAATTTGAGTTACAAGTTGCCCCGGATTGCCAAAAAGCAATCCATTATTCCCTGCACTGTTAACTGCTTTAGTTGCAAATACCCCAGTTAAAATCGCTCCCACTGTCCCGCCGACACCGTGAACGGGGTAAGTATCTAAAGAATCGTCAAATTGCAGTTTTGCCCGCAAACTAACAGCAAAGAAACAACAAACGGCAGTGATTGAACCAATCAAAACACCTGAAAGCGGAGTCACAAATCCAGCCGCAGGTGTAATACCGACTAATCCTGCTAAGAAACCAGAAGCAATTCCCACAGCCGTCGGCTTACCTCTAAGTACCCATTCCAGGATTGCCCAGGTCAAACCACCTGCGGAAGTAGATACCATCGTAGAGACAAAAGCAACTGCTGCTAAAGCTCCCGATCCTAAAGCGCTACCGCCGTTGAAGCCAAACCAGCCAAACCATAGCATTCCAATTCCGAGTAGCACATAAGGCACATTATGGGGAGCGTGAGGCTTATTCATAAAGTCTTTGCGGGGCCCGATCATCCAGGCTGCAACTACCGCAGAAACGCCGGAACTAATATGGACAACATTACCGCCTGCGAAGTCCAGAGCTCCGAGTTCGCCCAGCCAGCCTCTACCCCAAACCCAGTGAGCCAAGGGAGAGTAAATAAAGGTAGACCAAAGCAGTACAAACCAGAAATAAGCTTTAAAACTCATCCGCTCAACGATCGCACCTGAGATTAAAGCAGGCGTGATGATCGCGAACATCATCTGGTAAACCATGAAGACTTGGTGGGGAATCGTTCCCGCGTAACCAATCGGATCGGGTTTATCGGCTGCGACATTGTTTAAAAACATCCAGTCTAAGCCGCCGATGAACTTTTCAATCCCTTTGCCAAAGCCTTCAGAAACGGGGGTGGAGACATCGAAGGCCAAACTGTAACCCCAAAGAGTCCAGGTAACGCCGATCAGAGCCATTAGTAACAGACTCATCATCATTGTATTCAGGACATTGCGCGATCGCACCAGCCCCCCATAAAAAAATGCCAACCCCGGAGTCATAAATAACACCAGCGCCGACGAAATCAGCATCCACGCCGTATCACCACTATTAATCGGATTTTCCACCACTACGGGTGCATTTTGAGCCAAAGCATTTCCCATAAGTGGGCCACTCAACAGCCATAACGAGATAACCCCAATCAGTAGAAGTTTTTTAATCACTTTACGCTTACTCCCCAACCCAAAGGAATTTTCAAGGCTAACCTTTGGATTCCACCATTTGTTAAACAACCCTTCTGTATTACCGAATACTAAAAACCGGACTTACACACTCACTAGAATTTTCTGTCATTGGGATGTTCTATCATTGGGATGTTCTGTCACTAGAATTTTCTGTCATTGCGAGCCAAGCGAAGCAATCTCCTTGGGGCTAAGATTGCTTCACTACGTTCGCAATGACAGACTTAAATTTTCTATGTTCGCAATGACAGAATTAGATTTTCTATGTTCGCAATGACAGAATTAGATTTTCTACGTTCGCAATGACAGACTTAGGTTTTCCGTGCGTAAGTCTTAATTAATGATTCACATCTAACTCTAACTGACTAAAAACTTGTAGAGCCGATCGCCACACCAAATATCCCTGCTCATTCAGGTGCAGGCCATCAGTGCTCAGTTCCAATCGGAGATTACCATTTGTATCTGCAAAAAGTGGGTATAAATCTAGGTATAAAGCATTTTCTGAATTAGCAACCTCTTTAAGCTGCCGATTTAGATCGCGAATGTAACTGTTAGGAATTGCTAAAAGGCGATCGCGACCCTCCCAAGAAGCTCGATCTCCCCCATGCGGTAAAATAGATTGCACTATAATTTGCGAATGAGGATGAACCCAACGCAAATCGCGGATCATCTGTCGGTGGTTAGCCAGAATCGTTTCCTCTCCTATCCCCCGAATCAGATCGTTAATCCCAATCATTAGAAAAATCGTCTCCGGTTTAACGCGGTCAAAAATTTGCAACCGCTTTAGCAAACCCGCCGATGTCTCACCAGAAATTCCTTGATTCAACCAAATGCGATCGCCTGGTAACAGTTGCGGTGGGAACCACATACTCAGAGAATCCCCAGCCAAAACAGTCAGCCTTTCGGGTCTATTAACGGCCACAGCCTCAGCTTCTCGCCCCAACTGAGCCACCCACTGTTCGTAAGTCCACTTGTGGCGAGGCCCCAACACAGGCTGGTTTTGCCCAATCCCTCCCGATACCTGTTCCAAGATTTTTTCTTGAAAGCTAGTAGCAGTCATAGAGTTACTAGCTTGAGCAGAGTGAGAGATAATGCGATCGCGCATCACCAACAAAGCAACAGTCACAAGCAGCAGCCCATTGGTAGCTAGAGATAACAAAGCCCAAGCCGGAGGAGTTGTTGAGCGAGTAAATTTCATCCCTAATAGGGATTTATTAGAGCCTCCTCCACTACCAGCTTCAAACTTAACCATAAGCTCAGGGGACGTGCAGCCATCCGACGGCGAATTAGCATAAATAGTGGCTCGGATTCAACCGATCGACTCTGTTTTCGACCTGCGGGAATCAAGCACCGTCTTTTTTGCACACTTTACCACAAAAATTGTTAACGGTTAACGGTTAACAGTTAACTGTTAACCGTTAACTGTTAACTGGTAGAACTACATTAACGAGGTAATCTCTTAAGCCAAGGAGATTGGGACGAGGATAAGGAGCGATGGGAGAAGATGGAAGATAGAAAATTCCCCCCTCTCCCTGCTCAAGAGCTTAAGAGCTCCCCCTGCCCCCTATCCTCTACTTACCAGTCCCGCCGCTAGCAGGCCAGCCGCTACGGGAGGAGGCATCACTTACCCCACTAAAGCCTGTCTCCTTGACAAAGCCGCTGTAAGCTTCCATTCCGTGTTCGCCAATATCCAGGCCTTCTGCTTCCTCTTCTGGAGTAACTCGGATACCCAGAGTCGCCTTCAGAGCTAACCAGAAAATGGTACTCAGTAGAACAGTCATCCCTCCCACTGAAACAACGCCAATAATTTGCGACCAAAGTTGACCAAAGCCACCACCGACCAACAATCCGGCTGCTGGGCCAGCACTGTAGAGTCCAGTTGTCGGGCCATCAGCAAACAAGCCTACTGCCAGAGTTCCCCAAATACCGCAGACTAGGTGAACTGAGGTTGCACCTACGGGGTCATCAATTTTTAAGTTATCGAAGAAAGTAACTGCAAAGACTACCATTACCCCAGCAACAATGCCAATCAGGGCAGAATTGGGTACGTTAATCCAAGCACAACCAGCCGTAATTCCCACCAAACCAGCCAAAAGGCCGTTAATAATCATGGAAAGATCCGGCTTACCGAGGTAAAGCCAAGCAGTAAGGCCCGCTGCCAATGCGCCAAAAGCGCCGGCTGTATTAGTTGTAATCGCAATGTGAGCGATCGCATTTGGATCTACAGCCATTGTCGAGCCTGGGTTGAACCCAAACCATCCTAACCACAGAATTAAACATCCTAACGTCGCAATACTCATGTTGTGGCCGGGCATAGCAACGGTTTCGCCATCTCTATACCTGCCAGTACGCGGCCCCAGAAAAGCTGCTCCCATCAAAGCTGCCCAACCGCCCACAGAGTGAACTACTGTTGAACCTGCAAAATCCCAAAAGCCTGCTTGTGCCAGCCAACCGCCGCCCCAAATCCAGTGTCCGGTGATAGGATAGGCAATTCCTACTAGCAACAAGCTGAAAATTAAGAAATCAAAAAACTTGATCCGCTCTGCAACTGCTCCAGACACGATAGTTGCGGCCGTACCTGCAAAAACTAATTGGAAAAAGAACTTAGCATTGAGCGGTATGCCAGTCCAATTTAAAGATTTGAAGATGCCTTGGTAAGCGTCCCCTGTGGCAGGGCTATTGTCAGTCACGTTCCAAAGAAACCATCCGCCGCTGGTACCGAGGAAAGCATTGCCGTCGCTGAACATTAGGGCAAAGCCAATCGCCCAAAATGCGATCGTGGAAAGGGCAAATACAATTAAGTTTTTGGCTAAAACATTAACTGCATTTTTTTGACGACAGAAGCCAGTTTCTAACATACAGAAACCAGCATTCATAAAGAACACCAGCATCCCAGCCACCATCACCCACATGGTGTCTAGCCCTACCTTCAGACTTGCTAATTGTTCCTCAGTGGTGGGGGGTGTAGTTTGGGCTACGGCAGCGTAACCCCAAAACAGCACGATGATACCAGCTAAGGGAATGCAAGCCTGCCAGCTAGGACTCAACCGCTTGATGGCGACTTGTAAACGAGCTAACTTTTTGGTAACTCTCGGAAATTCAGTTGCGAACCAATTGGAACGAGATCGCTGTGTTTTTCTCAATTTTTTCTTTTGGATTGTTAGTTTAGACATCTTGCAAATATTTCAGCAATTGTTCAAAGATTCCATCAATATTTGTTCCTTACCTTCTGTATCCAAATATACATTTTTTTAGCGAAGGTTCTGGAATTGCTTGGGTTGACATAGCAGCACAAAGGTAGACAGCTTGTCAAGCCTAATTGCTCATTTCTTAGTTAACTGTTAACGGTTAACGGTTAACTGTTAACAGTTAATAACTTTAATCGAGATACTGCTTGTAACCAAGCTCAGCCAATCTTTCTTGCTTTTCCATCACAGATTGCGATAGACTTTGGCGGTACTGCTGCACTCGCTCTAACAATTTTGGTTGGTAAGCCGCTAATATTTGTACTGCTAATAAGCCAGCATTTTTAGCATTGCCTATTCCCACTGTTGCTACAGGTATGCCAGCAGGCATTTGTACGATGGAGTAGAGGGAATCTACCCCTTGCAGGTGTCGTGTCGCCACAGGTACTCCGATTACTGGCAAAGGTGTCAGCGATGCTACCATACCTGGGAGATGCGCTGCTCCTCCCGCACCTGCGATAATAACTTTTAGACCTCTCAGATGTGCATTTTGGGCATATTCTACCATCCGCTCAGGAGTGCGGTGGGCGGAGACGATCGCGACTTCGCAAGGGATGGTAAATTCTTCACAGATGGCGATCGCATCTTTCATCGTGGGCAAATCCGAATCACTGCCCATGATAATTCCAATTACAGCTTGATTCATAAGATTTTAGATTTCAGACAGATTAGATATTTTGTTGGAAAATGATTGAAGCAACAACCCCAATTGCTGCCCCGATAGATATTCTTAATGCTAAGCTCCCCGGTTACAATGGCTTGCAGGCGATCGCTATTAATGCTGAGGGTATCATTCAAGGAATTTACCCGATGGAGAAAGTGTTTAAGCGGGTTGCTCCTCCAGATTTGCAAGTAATCGACGCAGGCGGAGATTTAGTGTCTCTTGGCGGAGTTGATTTGCAGATTAATGGAGCCCTTGGTTTGGCTTTTCCAGATTTAGAGAGCGACAACATCCCATTTTTACAGGAAATTTGTCAGTTTTTGTGGACTCAGGGAATAGATGGTTTTTTGCCAACTCTGGTAACAACATCACTGGAAAAATTTAGGCGATCGCTTTCTACTATTGCTGATTTTATGGCCGCTAACAAAGACGCATCTCCTAAAACAGCTCAAATTTTGGGAGTCCATCTAGAAGGGCCGTTTCTTAATTTTCACAAGCGAGGCGCTCATCCAGCAGAGTTTTTATTACCACTAAAAATAGAAAATGTCAAGCAAGTTTTGGGCGATTGGGCAAATATAGTTAGAATAATTACGATCGCGCCAGAGTTAGACGGCACAGGAGAAGCGATCGCCTATTTGCAAAGTTTAGGCATTACAGTTAGCCTGGGACACTCACTAGCCACAGCAGCACAAGCACAGGAGGCTTTTGCACGAGGAGCCTCAATGGTAACTCACGCTTTTAATGCCATGCCCAGCTTACACCATCGAGAACCCGGAATGTTAGGAGCAGCGATCGTTCACCCCCATGTTCGGTGTGGATTAATTGCCGATGGCGAGCACGTAACTCCTGCCATGATTGAAGTGCTACTGCGTTCTAGCAGATACGAACAAGGGATTTTCTTAGTTAGCGATGCTTTAGCACCTTTGGGATTGCAGGATGGCGTTTATCCTTGGGATTCTCGGTATATTGAAGTTAAAAAAGGTACGGCCTGGGTACGAGTTGGCTATCACGAACCAGTAGAAGGGGGAACGTTAGCGGGGACGACACTACCTTTATTGATGGGGGTACAAAACTTGGTGAAGTGGGGAATTTGCGATGCCGAAAGTGCGATCGCGATGGCTGTGGACTCACCGCGAAAAGCGATCGGACTTCCTGGGATTTGTGGTCAGTCTGCTGTTCAGTTATTGCGCTGGAAGTTGAATGAATTGACGAAAGAATTAACTTGGCAAAGATTATTTTAGATAGCTACTATTGTTTGTACAAATTGTCAAGAGTTAAATTGGTTTAATGGCATTGCTAACTTGATAATTCTTTTTAAGAATCAATGACAGCACTCCAATCATCATTTTTAACTGCTGCTTCTAATTTTTGATGACGCTCAGCCATTGCGCTATCCTGTCGATCGTTCTTCTCTAATTCATCAATAAGGGTGCTATCCGCCATTGCTTTACGTAATTTGAGCTTCTTCTCTTCGTAGTTATTGCGATCGCTTTCTGACATCACAATCCGGGCCGCTTCACCCACTGTACTCGCCCAATTTCCCTGTGCTGCTTGATTTCCAGGTGGAATGTAATCTAACTCAGCAATCCATTCATCCCGAAGAGCTTCCATCGCCTGACGCTTAGGAAATTTAAACACCTGAACTCTAATAAAAGCACAGATTTCAGTTCCATTTTGAGCTATGTGTCCCTCTAGAGACTGGCGTACATCCCGTGAGTAACCAATGTATTGAGATTGGCGATCGCAGTCTAAAACCGCATACACTCCAGCAACCTTAACCCGATCGGTGAGCGATCGCCAATCTTCCACTGAAACAACCTCAGCCACCTCATTATCTAAGGCAATAGATGGGCTAACGGAGGTATGCTCATCATCAGAACTATACAAAAAACTGTGCAGCCCTTGATGAGCCACAGGAACATTCTGATGTTCAATAGCGATATTATTTTCAGATTCCATCGGATTAGGGGTTAGGGGCTAGGGGATGCGTGAAAGAAGGGGAAGAGGGTAAGAGAGTCAATAGTTTGGGCTATGAGCGAGTATCTTAACCGTTGTGGCAGTTGCTATATCTTACCTCTTAATCAGGAAACATAACCGCTGTATTGCCCAATTCCCATTTTGGATATTTCTTCATCACCTGAGTGTAGATTTTAGAATCTATAAACTCTGATAACCAAGCTTGTAGCTGCGACCAAGGCTGTGCATTGAACCAATCTGGATCGGTATGGGCGAATTGACGAATAAAGGGTGCGATCGCCATATCTGCTAATGCCACACGATTACCAAATAAATATTTTTTCGTACTTAAATTTACATTCAGTTTCTCTAAATATAAAGCACCCTCAATCCGATGAGCTTCTGAATCGATCCCTTCATAACGATCCGGGTATTTATAACGGTCAAGATGATATTTAAACCGATCGTCAAATTCAGCAATCAGCTCTAACATTTCTGCAACCGAACCTTGCTCTGGAATCAACCATTTTTCCGGGTCGTGTTGTGTCAATGCCCACAACATAATATCCATACTTTCATCCAGTACGCGCCCATCAATATCAATCAATACCGGTACCGTACCTTTAGGGGATACGTCCAACATTTCCTGTGGTTTATCACGCAAGACAACTTCCCGTAACTCACAGACTCGATTGCTGATAATTAATGCCAAGCGTGCCCGCATAGCGAATGGACAGCGGCGGAAAGAATACAAAATTGGGTAGGTTGCTGACATCGGCAAAGGAAGAAGCAAGAAAAAAGAGGGAAGAAGGAAAAAGTCTAAAAAAATCGGTTATATCATTTCCATTTGATTCGGAATTACATCATAATAATTTTTGTAGGGGCGGGTTCGCCAACATATTTGATAAGTATTGATAAATCCTATAAACCCGCCCCGGTCATATAATTCCGATGAACCGGATTTGATATTACGCCTTTAATTGGTAGATTAATCCATTGACGTAAGATTTGATTTCTCCTTAACATGATAGCTAGCACCGATATGCACTTGATTGCGACTCTTCGCCAGCTCAATTTGACGTTGCCGCTCGGATAAAGATTTTTTCTGCGCTTCAGTTTTCGAGTTATAGCAATGCGGACAACTTACACCCAAAACAAATAATTCTGAAGCTTTTTCTTCCTGACTAATTGGGTGACGACAAGCGCGACAAAGTTCATATTCACCAGGCTTTAAGCCATGACCAACTGAAACTCGTTCATCAAAAACAAAACATTCGCCTTCCCAGCGACTTTCTGCTTCTGGAACTGTTTCTAGATATTTCAATATTCCACCTTCTAAGTGATAAACTTCCTGAAAACCTTGACTTCGCAAAAATGCCGTAGATTTCTCGCACCGAATACCTCCCGTGCAAAACATTGCTACTTTTGGCTTATTGCGTAATGTCGTTTCTCGCTTTACCCATTCGGGTAATTCAGAGAAGCTTTTTGTTTTGGGATCGATCGCACCTTTAAAGGTTCCGAGGGATACTTCGTAGTCGTTACGCACATCAACTACGACAACATCAGGATCGTCAAGTAGTTGATTCCACTCGTCAGGTTTGACATACTTACCAGCCATTACAGTTGGATTAATATCGGGTAAACCCATAGTCACGATTTCGCGTTTTAAGCGTACTTTTAGCCGATAAAATGGTGCTTTTTCGGAGAAAGATTCTTTGTGGGTTAAATCAGCTAAGCGCGGATCGCGACGTAGGAATGCTAGCACTGCATATATACCTTCAGGTAAGCCGGCAATGGTGCCATTAATTCCTTCTTGGGCTAGTAAGATAGTGCCTTTCACCTTGTTTTCGTTGCAGCAGGCTAGCAAGGGTTCTCTCAGTTGGGCAAAATCCGAGAGTTCAACAAATTTATACAAGGCGGCGGTTAAGAAATAAGTCATAGCTCAATAGGCAGGTGGCAGGTGGCAATAATAGAAAGGGTTGGGAAACTCTAGCTTAACGTGGGATAGACCGCGATCGCACCAAACAATTTTTTAGGCAGAATTAGGGACTTACGCAAAAAAACCGGTTTTCTGACCAAGATCGTCGCTTTTTTCCAGAAATATTAACGCCGAAACCGGGTTTTTGACCAGCGTAAGTCCTAAGAATGCAACAGCCCTTGCAGGAAAGGGGGTTGAGGGATTAGTTCAAAGAATTTAGCAGGGAGCAAGTTTACAGCCCTGCACGGCTCTCCACTAATCAAATCTCATAAGCATAAATATTCATTGCCCGTGCTAATTCTGCTGCTACTTCTGGCCGTGAAAATTCCGGCGGTGGTAATTTCCCTTCTCGTAACATTTGCCGCACCTTTGTCCCGGATAAATGTACTCGCTGTTCTGGTAAACTTGGGCTCGTCTTTGTCGTAGCCATTTGCCCCGTCAATTTACAGTAAAAAGCGTGTTCAAATTTCATCGGCATGATGCCTAATGCTGCGGGGTCAAATTCTTCAAAAATGTATTGGGCATCATAAGTTCCATAGTAGTCGCCAACCCCTGCATGATCGCGCCCGACAATGAAGTGCGTACAGCCGTAGTTTTTGCGGATTAAAGCATGGAAAATTGCTTCTCGCGGCCCTGCATAGCGCATGGCTGAGGGATTAATTGCTAGAATTACTCGGTCTTGTGGGAAATATTTTTCTAACAGGATCTCGTAACAGCGCATCCGTACATCGGCGGGGATGTCATCTTCTTTAGTTGCGCCCACTAAGGGATGTAAAAACAATCCATCTACTATTTCTAAAGCGCATTTCTGAATGTATTCGTGAGCTCTGTGGATGGGGTTCCGGGTTTGGAATCCGACGATGGTTTTCCAGCCTTTTTCACGGAATAAAGCTCTCGATTTTGCTGGATCTATCTGATATTTGGGAAACAGGGGATGATCCAGGCGTTCCATTAGCCATACTGGGCCAGCGAGGTTAATAGGCCCAGATTTGTCTAGTACCTGCACGCCGGGATGTTTGAGGTCATCAGTTTTGTAAACGTTGATTGCCTCGATTTCTTTGCTGTAGGAATATTTTTCAGTTAGTTCTAAGATGCCTACAAAGTCGCCGTTGGGAGAGTCGAGGCGGACTAAGCTACCTTCTTTGAGGCGATCGCTTACTTCTTGGGAGACGGGAAGAGTAACGGGAATTGACCAAGGCAGGCCGTTTGAGAGGTGCATATCGGCGATGACGGATTTGTAGTCATCGCGATTCATAAACCCCGTCAGGGGGCTAAAACCGCCGATCGCAATCATTTGTAAGTCGGAGAGGGCGCGATCGTCTAACTGAACTCGCGGTAGAGTCTCTGCTTTGTGGAAAAATTCTTGTCTCTGATCTAGTGTGGCAATACGGTTGATCAGTTGACCGCCGTGCGGCGGAATGCTATCTAAATACTGACTCATGTTAATTTGGGTTTTTAGCTTGTAGCTACCAGTGTCCATACTATCAAGCTCTGAGACTATGGACTTACTGATTCACGACTTTGACCGTAACCACCCTCCCGACAGTATCAGGAACCGCCGAGAGGGGGCGTTACGCTTTTAGGTTTGAATGCTAAATTCTTCGGGATCGACTCCCCAATTTACCCAGGTAATCGCATCTCTGGCTAATTTTAAGTCAGGCGGTACGCGCAATGCGTGTATGTGTCCCGTGCTCGGACAAGTCATTTTTAACAGATAAATTGGTTCGCTGTCCAGATTTTGGTCGATTTTTAATAAGGTGTATTCTTGCCAAGAATCTAATTCAATTGCTTGTAAGTCTTGGCAAATTCTGGCATAGCCAATTTCTTGAATTAATACTCGCCGAACTTCGGCGTTTTCCTCTGTTAATAGCCATTTCGCTTGCCATTGTTCCGGGTGCAGTTTCCCATAGGTTTCTGGCAATCTAATACCGTGATAAGCGTAGACATTGAATCCGTCGGCATATTGTACTGCTGGTGCTGCTTCGGCGTGGAGTAGCTTTTGGCTGTCAAAGTTAATTAGGCGGGGGCGATCGCACACAAAGCAAGTTTTTTCAAAAGGGTAAATCCAGCCGCAATTGTTAACTAGCAACTGCATTATTTCCCATTTAGCTAAATCGCATTCTAGATTTAATTCAGAAATGCAAAAATCTACCCAACTGCCATTACAAGCTAATAATTCTGAGACAATTTTGTTGCGATGATAAAATTGTCTCTCCATAAAGCTGTAGAAAATACCTATCATTTTGCTATGCAGTAGGCTATGCAGTTGATTGTGAATGTGGTTGTTAAATTGCTCGATAATTTGAGCGTATAGCGGATTATACAATTTGCTGTAAATCTCATTTTCTAGTTCACTTTTTATTTGTCCGGTTAATTTTCTATATAATTCTGAGCAAATTTCGCTTTTTAATTCCTCCCCTATTTCGCTGCCAAATTCGCCACCCATTCGCTCTGAAAAATATTGTAAAGCTAAATATGGGCTATCAAAAAAAATAATTTGCGGCTCTTCTTGAGCAATAAAATCATAGGCTGTTTTTATTGCTACTGATGCTCGATCGCGGTTGATGGGTTCTGTACGCAGCGCTAGTTTTCTCCATTTTTCGAGATATAATGGAATTAATGCTTCTTGTGCTGGTGTTAGGTCGGTAAGTTGTTTAGACATATTTTATCCAGCTTATAGAACCCATTTCAGCTCTAAGAGGCTAGCCTCTTAATCATCAGCCTAATAAAACAAATAGAACTTACGCAGGTTGTCCCAGAAACTGGTTTTTGAGAGAATCTGTGGGTTACGCAGAAGGCAGGAGACAGAATGCAGGAAGTAGAAGTCACAATGAAGTATTTTCGTAAAAAAACCGTTTTATGAGGTTGGGTGCGTAAGTCGTGACGCGGGCGATCGCCTGCTATGAACCGAGCCAAGGCTGGGGGCGATCGCCATTAAGATATCAAATGGGTTCTATAGCCAACAAATTTCCATAATTTTGCTATATAATGTAAAATCATTTTCAAAAAGTAGTTTGATATTTTAAGAGGGAGCCTCAAAAATATGGATCTGGAAGCCCTGAGAGAACGTGCGGGGCTAACCCGTGCAGAAGTTGCAGTCAGACTTGGAATCAGTGAAACCAGCGTTCGCAACTGGGAAACGGGGCGCACAGAACCCACTATGACCCCCAACAAATACCTAGAAGCCTTACAGTTGTTTCAATGTACCCCAGAAGAGATGGCAACAGCAAGTCAAAAATCAATGAATCAGCGGCACAAACGCAAACCGGGAAGACCCAAGCGGTTAATCGACAACGGAATTGCAGAGGTTGCCGATTCTAGAGCAGGTGGCTAAGAAAGCAAACAAAGGGGCGATCGCGATCGCCCCAGAGGTAAGGTATAGCTAGGGGCTACGATGCTCCGATGCTCAGGGCTAGGGAAAAGGAAAAATGTTACTCCGTAAAGGATTATGGACTAAAAGTAACAGTTGGACTTGCCGTAATCGCCCTGGCGGTTGCTGTAAAATTCCAGATAAGACAAAATTTATGACGTTTTATAGATATAGCTGTGGATTTACCAGTCTCAGTTACAATCTTTAACGTTAAGCCTTGATTGAAGTGCAGGAGTGAAGCTGGCTTGGATAACGCTAGTCTAAAGAGAAAACCTCCAAAAGCCTCAGAGCTTGCCGCCGACGACATTCCAGAGGCAGTGCGCGACACCCCCGACGTACAACCTCAAACCAGTCAGCAAGAGAAAAAATGGCTAATCTGGAGATTGGCTGGATTAGGTGCGATCGCATTAGCAGCCAGCCTGTGGCTACAAATGCGATATAACTTAATCCCCTTCACTTCTCCCTCCGCCCAAAGCGAACAAAACACAGCCGCATTAGCAAGCTCGCCCTCAACAGCCTCAACCAGCCCCGCCTCACCGTCCCCATCCCCTCAAACTTCACCCTCTGCACCAGCAACGCCTGTTGCTTCTAATAGCCCAGATAACCTGCTAGGACATCTCCCCTACGAAGAAGCACCCCTCTCCGAAATCCAAGCTATCACCCCCGACGGTAGCCTCAAACTGCGAAAAGCAGCAGCAGCCAAGTATCAAGAAATGGCAAACGCCGCCGCCGCAGAAGGAATCTACTTTGTCCCTATTTCCGGCTTTCGTTCCGTAGATGACCAACAGCACGTATTTTTCGACATCAAAGCAGAACGAGGACAAGCACCCAGCAAACGAGCAGAAGTTAGCGCCCCTCCCGGCTACAGCGAACACCACACTGGGTACGCGATCGATATCGGTGACGGCAGTGCTCCCGAAACCAACCTCAGCCAAAGTTTTGAAAATACAATCGCCTTCAAATGGCTGCAAGCCAATGCCGCATACTTCAGCTTCGAGATGTCCTTCCCTAAAAACAATTCCCAAGGCGTGAGTTACGAACCCTGGCACTGGAGATATGTAGGCGATCGCCATAGCTTGGAAACTTTCTATAAAGCCCATTCCCTTAAGGGGAGATAGGGAGCGGGGGAGCGGGGGAGCAGGGGAGCGGGGGAGCAGGGGAGCAGGGGAGCAGGGGAGCAGGGGAGATGGGGGAGGATTCCTTACTCTTATCGCTTCAAAACTGGGTTGGTGTAGCCTACTCGCAGGATTTAGGGTTTGCGAGTGCAACGAAGCAATCTCTCAAAACTTCCATTGCTCCATATCCTATAATTGCTGAGTAACCCAAATATTTCTCATTTGTGATAGCAATCTATCCCGGCAGCTTCGACCCGATTACCTTCGGTCATCTCGACATTATCGAAAGAGGCTGTAAACTCTTCGAGCAAGTAATAGTAGCCGTTTTACGAAATCCTAATAAAAGCCCCCTATTTACCGTCGAAGAAAGGATAGACCAGATTCGCCACTCCACCCAACACCTACCCAACGTAGAAATAGCCAGCTTCGAGGGTTTAACAGTAAACTACGCCAGAATACGGCAAGCCAAAGTATTGCTGCGGGGATTGCGCGTATTAACAGACTTTGAAATGGAACTCCAAATGGCCCATACTAATAAAACCCTCTTGGGCGAAATAGAGACAGTGTTTCTGGCGACTTCCAACGAGTACAGCTTTTTAAGTAGTAGCGTAGTCAAAGAGATAGCCAGATTTGGGGGTTCCGTCGATCATCTTGTACCGAAGCACGTCGCTGTAGATATTTATAAATGTTACAAAAACTTACCATAAAAATGAGCTATTTTGAATACATTAGGTTTGTTGCAAAAATTGACCGTTGGCTGTTAACTGTTGTGAACAGCCCTTAACCCTTGTCAACAGGCAGTACATAGGATATTTGCAAATGTTACGCCAGCAGGACTCAACCCGCATCGAACCCGATAATAACGGACACAGCACCGAGACTGAATCGCCTCAAGCTGTAGGCTCCTACGGAGAAGCCACGCGAACAGCAGGGGTAGATATTCAGCGGGAACTCAACCGCCTTGAGGAAATCGTTCTCGACAGTCCCCGGATTCCCCTGACTCGACGCACGCTTGTCGATGAAGAACAATTGCTCGACCAACTGGATCTAGTGCGGCTGAATTTGCCGATCGCCTTTCAAGAAGCTGAACTCATCATCCGCCACAAAGACGAACTGGTTCAAGAAGCCGAACTCTACGCTCAAGAAATCATCGCAGCAGCCGAACAGCGGGCCTCTGAGCTTTTGAACGAAATGGGCCTAATCCAGCAGGCAAAAGTAGAAGCAGATCAATTACGGCAACAAGTTCAATTGGATTGCGAGGCAATCCAGCAAGCTACGATCGCAGAAATTGAACAGATTCGCTATCAGGCTCAACAAGAATTAGAGGAAATGAGAGCCAGAGCGATCGCTGAATGCGAAGAAATTCAAAATGGAGCTGATGACTACGCTGACCACGCACTCGACAATATCGAGCAACAGCTAACTGAAATGCTGCGCGTGATCCGCAATGGTAGGCAGCAGTTAGACAGCAATATACCACCTCAAAAACATTAAACTAATTGTTTAGTGGTTAGTGGTTAGTGGTTAGTGTTTACCAGATTTTGTAGAGAAAATGGGTGAACAATTATGCTATTGGAGTTAAGACAATTGAGGATTCAACCGGGTCAGCAATTGCTGGTTGAGGGTGTGAGCTGGCAACAATTTGAAAATATTTTGGCGGAATTGGGAGAACGACGTGCTTCTCGACTTTCCTATAGTAACGGACGGTTAGAAATTATGGTTCCTCTGGCCGAACATGAAAAAGCCAAAGAAATTATTGGGGACATGGTAAAAATTTTGTTGGAAGCACGACAAATAGCATTTGAGTCGTTGGGTTCGACAACGTTAAAAAATGAACGTATGAGTCAGGCTGTCGAACCGGATACCTGTTTTTACATTCAAAATCAAGCAGCGGTTATCGGTAAAAACCGCCTCGATCTGAGTGTCGATCCTCCTCCAGACTTAGCAATAGAAATTGACCTCACATCTCGCACGCAGTTGGATAATTATCAAGTTCTAGGAGTGCCGGAACTTTGGCGATACGCACGACGAGGGCTACAAATCAATGTCTTGCAAGCCCAACAATATATTGATTCTGATGTGAGTCCCACTTTCCCCAATATCCCAATTGTCGAGCTGGTGAATCAGTACGCTCAGCAGAGTCAAGTTGCTGGCAGAACCTACGCTATTCAAGCTTTCAAAAATTGGGTACGGGAAAATCTTTAGTCTCAGAAGGTAGCCATTAGCAATTAGCCATTAGCAATTAGCCATTAGCAATTAGCCATTAGCAATTAGCCATTAGCAATTAGCCATTGTGCAAGTTGCAGAGGTGTCCTAGCTTTCTGGAAAAATCCGTTTATAGATGACACATTTTAGAAAGCAATCGCGGTCAATAAGGTTTTTACCAAATGATTTCAGATAAATTTCGCCGCCAGTTGCGCTCCGAAGCCAAACTCTGGCAGGCAGAAGGACTTATTAACGCTCCATTATACGAACAACTCTCCGATCGCTATCAATTCGATAGCCTAGAAACAGCATCCCGCAATCGTTTCCTCGCTATTTTAATTGGCTTGGGTGGCATTCTCTTAGGCTTAGGTGCAATTACCTTTGTAGCAGCCAATTGGCAAGAGTGGCCTCGCGAGTTCAGAGTTGTTTTACTGCTGAGCGTGTTCGTGGGAGTCAATGCAGGTGGCTTTTATCTATGGCGAACTCCCCTATCTAATAGCAGACAACAGATGGGATGGCAAAAGCGACTTGGTGAAGGATTATTGCTGTTAGGAGCTTTAAGCTTAGGTGCAAATATGGCACTGATGGCACAAATGTTCCACATTGGCGGCTCTCCTTACGGTCTTTACCTCGTTTGGGGGTTAGGCGTATTGGCAATGGCTTATAGCCTGCGTTTGACTTCCTTGGGAGTTGTAGCCATTCTGTTGATGGGATTGGGTTATTGGCTGGGGGTATTTGATTGGTGGTCGTCAAAAGACGAGTTTTCTTGGCTTGATATATTGGTGCAACATTTTCCTGTAGTAGCCTGTTTAATGTTTGTGCCACTAGCTTACTGGTGTCGTTCCCGTGCGATTTTCACTCTGGCTGCGATCGCCATAGTTTTTTCTCTAGAAGTTTCTATTTCCCAGGAATTGAAAGGAGGTTGGGGTTTCGCGATCGCTTGCGTTTTGCCTCCGGCTCTACTGTGGGGGTACGATGACTTGATTTTGCCGCAAGCACACAGCAGAGTATTTCAACCTATTGCTCGTACTCTCGCACTCCTATTTCTCGCCAGTCTATTTTATCTGACCTCTTTTTATGGGCTGTGGAATAGTTTTTCTACCTCAATAAACGATCGAACTGTAATAGACTGGATTCCTTTGCTAGATGTAGCGCTTCTCGCCGGCTTGACTGTGTTTGAATGGCTGCGTTTGGGTCGTCAAGAGAAAAAAAGTCGCAAACGTCAGGGAGTGGATTTGACAACGAATGCGATCGCTGGATTCCTAGCTGTCACGGCATTAACTCATCTTTGGAATCTGACTTTTACTCCTATTCCCATCCTCGCCACATTTATTTTTAATGTGTTATTATTCCTCTTGGCTGTGGGTCTAATTAGAGAAGGTTTGGCACTAGGAAATAGAGCTACATTTTGGGGCGGGATGGTATTGATAACGCTACAAATTATCAGCCGATTGTTTGAATACAACACTGAATTACTGCTTAAATCTTTTGTGTTCGCTTTGTGCGGAATTGGTGTAATTGCTGCTGGAATTTGGTATGAGAGACACTTTGCCCGACTGAAAAAGCAAGAAGAAATGAGAATGTAATCTTGAAGGGTGAAATTTGCATAACGCCGTCCTCTGGGCGGTAATTGAACTGCCCAGAGGACGGAATTACGAAACATCTATCTTAATCGTTCTAGAGGTTTAGCCTAATACGCTTAACTTGCAAACCATAAACTATTAAAGGTACATTACCATGAAATCACCTAATGAGAAATCTGTGGTAGATTCTGAAAATCAAGAGATTTCAAAGACTAATCCTGAGCTGGCAAACGAGAATTTAGTTGAGCCTTCAGCCTTCAAATTGTCTGCTTCTGAACAGAGATTACCGGCTTGGAGAGTCTGGGTTCCCTTGCTGCTACAAATAGCACTAATTGTCTCAGTCCCAGCTCATGCAGTTTATACTCATATTACAGGAAAGACCGTTATCCTTCAAACAGCACCCGTAGATCCATACGACTTTTTGCGGGGATATTCCCAAACTCTGGGCTATGACATTTCTAATCCTAATAATCTTAATGCTCTCCCTGGCTGGAAAGATTTACCAAATGACTCGCTCACTTGTCAATCTAACAAGACTAATTGCTCAAAATCACCGAAATATTTAAAGCCAGGAACAAGTATTTACGTAATTCTAGAAGCACCTAAAACGGTGACAAATTCTGGTCGTCCTAAGCCTTGGAAGCCAGTGCGGGTTAGCTTCAATAAGTCCACTAACTTGCCCGCAAATCAGGTGGCGATTAAGGGAAAATATAATGGATGGCGCGTTGAATATGGGCTAGAAACTTATTATATGCCGGAAAATCGTCGCGAAGAAGTCAATGCTGATATCACTCAAACTCAATCTAGGCAACCACAGTCTTTTGTAGTCGAAACGAAGATTGATACTGAGGGTAATGCAGTACCGATAAGTCTATGGGTGCGCGATCGCAATTATCGATTTTAAGGCATTCCCCCTTCTTTCTACTTAAACCCGGAGTTGGTATCATTAGGACTTACACTCATGGCTCCAGAAACCGGGTTTTTGAGAGCATCTGTGGGTGAAAACGAAGCATTTTTGTCAAAAAACCCGGTTTCTCTGGTTGGGTGCGTAAGTCCCGATCTTAAAAGATTTGGTGTAGCGATCGCTCCATCAAGCAGGCGATCGTACCGACAAGCAAAGTAAATCTAAAGAAACAAGGAAAGTGTTAAATATTCATAAAATTCTATCCTTAGAAATAGAGACTAAATACTCCATTAGATAGACGAAGTTACTTCTAAAAATTCTTAAAGTTGTTCAGGAAATAAATATTGCACGACTTTTTTAAATTGGCTGATATTCGTACCGGACTTACTAACTTACTAATAGTTTTAGATGGGAAAAATCATCGTTAATCGTACTTAACTTGATACAAATTTACTTCGCCAAAAAACAAGACGAGGAAAAAATATGAGCTATTCCCCTAATCTTCTCAAAGGTCAAAAAGCACTCGTAACGGGTGCAAGTTCTGGTATTGGTGAAGCGATCGCCCGTGCTTTGGCTGCATCGGGTGCTTCTGTTTTAGTCAACTACCATTCTCAACAGGAAGCAGCAGAGAAGATTGTCAGCGAGATTAAATCGGTCGGTGGGGAAGCGATCGCGATCGGTGCAAATGTCGCCAAGGAAGAGGAAGTTTTGTCAATGTTTGACCAAATGTACCAGCACTTTGGCACAATCGACATCTTAATCAACAACGCTGGACTGCAAAAAGACTCAGCGTTTGTAGACATGACTCTCGACAATTGGAATTTGGTGATTGACGTGAACCTAACCGGACAGTTTCTCTGCGCCCGTGAAGCCGCAAAAGAGTTTCTCAAACGGGGCGTGAAGCCAGATATCTCCAGTGCCGCAGGCAAAATCATTTGTATAAGTTCGGTACACGAGGTAATTCCTTGGGCGGGTCACGTCAATTACGCTACCAGTAAGGGCGGCATCCACATGATGATGGAAAGTATTGCCCAAGAACTCGCACCCCACAGGATTAGGGTCAATAGCATTGCACCCGGTGCTATTAAAACCCCAATTAATAAAGCAGCCTGGGATACGCCGGAAGCTGAAGCAAAATTACTAAAACTCATTCCCGCAAAACGAGTCGGAGATGTAACAGACATTGCTAAAGCTGCTGTTTGGCTTGCCTCGGATGACTCAGATTATGTGAATGGTGAAACTCTATTTGTAGACGGCGGCATGACTCTGTATCCAGGGTTCGCCACAGGGGGCTAGATGAACGCAGAACAGCAACTTGGATAGATATGTTGCGAAGTCAGTATAACTGGTGCTTAAATGATAGAATCAGTCAATACAATCAGCAGTTTATCCAAGGCGATTATTGTGACATCAGGACGAGGGGTGAAGCTTCGCCCTTGACTTGTTTCGTAAGTAAAAGTGGTGCAACCGGAAATCCTTGGAAAGATTCTAAGTTTGACAAAGAAGGTAAGGCTAGAAATCCGCGTCGAAGTGCTGGTGATATTCAGATTACAGCATTGCCAGAATTGAAAATGGCTAGACCTTGGTATGCCCAACTAGATGCAACAGTTCTGCAACAAAATGTTAAGCGCTTGGACACAGCCTATACCAATTTCTTTGATGGTAGGGGATTTCCTAAATTCAAGAACCGCAGTAATTTCACGTCTTTTACCGCGGGATAAGGTTCTCACTGCCATTAAGAACAAGCTGACTGCCAACGGTATTGACTTGCCCTTCCCGACGCAGCAAATCTTGTTCCACGACCAAACAAACCGAGGAGACAGATGGCGATCGCTCCCGTCAGCGTGAAGGATGGCCCTCTGGAAACAAGGAAGTACCGAACTCACGTAGCATTAGCAGTTCCTTAAGAAAGCTGGTTGAGATGCGGGCGCAAAAAGATGGGAACGGGAAGGAATAAGTCAGCGATCGCTTAATCAATTACTAATTGCAATACTTTCTCCTGTTTCCGCAGCTTTCTTTAAGGCATTTGCAACTTTTAGAGTATACAAACTAGCTTCTGAATTTAGATACAGCGGCGTTCCCTCTTGTAAATAATCTAACACCATTGTTGTATCTTTTGCAAATAAGCCGCGACGAGTACCAACCTCAATAGTTTGGGTGGTTTCTCCCTGGATTAATTGACCAGATTCCGGCGTAAAAATTAGCTTTCCAGCTTCACCATAAATAGTGAAAGTATTTTCTGACTGCCACCATGTTTCTCCTTTCCCATACACAGCTTCAGCTATAATACCATTAGTAAATCGCAACTGAGCGCTGCACAAACAAGATTTATAAAAATCAGGTTCCGTATCCCAAAATTGAGTTTGACAGGTAACGCTCCCTACTTCCCCAAATAAATCAGTAAATCGATGCAATCGAGAAAGAGCACCAACAAAAGGAAAGCCAAACAAGGAATGTTGGTAAGTCCATTTCCGAGGTACAGGATGCTGGGGATTGATGGTAACGTAGCGGACATAGAAAATTTTGCCAATGGCCGGCAAATATTCCTTAATTGCTTGATGCAAACCGCCTAATAGTTCAATGTGTTCGACATGGAGCAATTTTTGCTGTTGCTGTGCGATCGCGATCGCTCCTTCAGCTTCCGATGCGTCCAATGCTAGGGGATATTCGACAACTACGTGCTTGCCATTTTCCAGGGCTGCCCGCGCGATCGCGCCGTGATCTCGATTTACCGTACAGACGATTACCAAATCTAGGTCATCGCGTTCTATTAGTTTCCGCCAAGAAACTGATTGCTCAATCTGGAATTGTTCGCTAAAGGCTTCCGTACTCTCAGGCCTATGACCCGCAACGGTTATCAGGTGCGATCGCTCATCAGTCTCCAGGGTCTGGGCCCTTAGCTTAGCGGTAAAACCGGTACCAACAATGCCCACCCTAATAGGGGAACTAGCCGAGAAGCGAGAGGTAGTATTCATCTGGAACTCACTGCAAAATAACCAAAATATAGCAGTCGCCAAGGCAATTAAGACGTTCTGAGTTCCACCAAACTAGCTGATTCTATCCCCTTCTTCCCCTTCTTCCTCTTCTTCCTCTTCTTCCCCTTCTTCCTCTTCTTACCCTAGCCCCTAGCCCCTAGCCCCTAGCCCCTTCTTCCCCTTCTTCCTCTTCTTCCTCTTCTTACCCTAGCCCTGAGCATCGTAGCCCCTAGCCCCTTCTTACCCTAGCCCCTAACCGCCCTGGCGGTTGCTATAGCATAAGTATAAGTAATCAAGATGAAATTAGAAAAAGTTATAACTAATCCCATTCAAAATATATATGAAATCAGTGTTGCAAAATTCCTAGTTTCCCCTACTATCAGAGAGTAAACTAACCAAAGTGCAAACCTGACGGGCTAATAGAACATTCAGGTTTGTATTAGGCAAGCTTATCGGTTTTATAAAACTTTTGAGAGGATCAGTGCATGGCAACCTATAAAGTAACACTCATCAACGAAGCTGAAGGCATTAATTCCACGATTGACGTTGAGGAAGATACATATATTCTCGACGCTGCTGAAGAAGCAGGGCTTGACCTGCCTTACTCTTGTCGCGCAGGTGCTTGTTCTACCTGTGCTGGCAAAATCACCAGCGGTGAAGTGGATCAGTCTGACCAATCTTTCTTGGATGACGATCAGATTGAAGCTGGATTTGTCTTAACCTGCGTGGCTTATCCCAAGTCTGACTGTACTATCCAAACCCACCAAGAAGAATCTCTGTACTAAGCTAAAAAATCTTTTGCTTGCATCTTGGGATCTATGCCGATCGCTATGGGGTCAGTATCCTGCTTTCCCTGAAGATGTAAGTTAAATGTAGTCAGACTAAATCAGCAACAGACGATTGTTTTCAGTAGTAGGGTGGGCAATTCCCACCTTACTAATTTTTATTTTCGGGCGATCGCCAAAAAACTATAGAGGGATCGAGGGGGACAACTTTGCTCCCTGGAAAATAAAAGTTGAGAATGCGATCGCTATTCCAACCCAATTTAGCCAAGTTATAAGACCCAGTTTGGCTCATCCCCACACCGTGACCGAAACCGCCTCCCACAAAGGCATATCCTTTAATCGATTTATCGGGATTGTAGACTGGATCTAAATAAAACAGCGTACTGATTGGCGGCTCAAAAGCGTTGCGAATCTCATCTTTATCAATCTCAATTTTACCTGCATCAGTTTGCACGGTCATTTTCAAAACTCGACCCGCAGGCGATCGCTCCGTAACTAACACCTGCTTAATCGTTTTAAAATTAGCCAGAGGACTCTGTTTCTTCTGAAAATATTGCTTCAGAAATGCAGTCATCGCCTCTAAGCTAGTTTCTTCCCGCCAGCGAAAGGCATCAGAACCTTCCTCATTAAACCCCTTCTTCAGGCTCATAAATCGCCGGAAATTCGCTTCATTTGCCAAGCTCTGCTTAGATAAATCCCAAACATTACCTGGTGCGTCAATCACCGATCGCAAATAAGGTCGTTCTGGGCCATGCCAAACATCGCCAAAAGTAGCCGTAATCCCGCCGCTAGCCGCAGAATAAAGCGCGTCTACCAGTTCATTATTATATGCTACCACCAAACCGCGCGTCGCAGAAATTGCCCTATCAGTTTCAGGATATACCTCAGTCAATCCTTCGTAAACTTGGCAATTAGTATCTGCACACAATTCATAATTATCAACAGCAAAGCGACGCACATTTCTCAGCGCGTAAGTCCTCGCCAGAATTGTCTGAGCTTCAATCGAAGCATAGGGCGAGAATGCCCCGATTTCGTGCGGTACAACTCCCCGCAAATAAGTTTCTACAGGTACGTCATTGACTAAAGTATAAGTACCATAAGCATTAGTTTGAAGTTGTAAACTTCCCCCGTAGCGGCGAGTATTCTCATAACTGGGAGTTGTTCCCGTCACCACCTCAATTACTCCGTTTCCTGCCGTCACCTTCAACTGATTACGATTATAGCGAAAGCCATTTAAAACCCAGAATGCCTGCGGTACTTGCTTGACAATTTTTGTATCGATAAAAGCGGTTTTATTGCCTTGAGCCTGTAAACTTTCTAACAACAATCGCCGCAATAAAGGAGTTTTGTAAACATCTCGTTTCGCCCAAACTTGCCAGCGTTCCGGTTGAGCAATTTCTACTTCAATTCCCCGATTTCGCCACTGATTAGCGCTATCTTCAGCACTCTCAAAACTGCGGTGAGCGCTGAGTATAACTCGTTCATCGACTACAGGTGCAGGTAGCGGTTTCATCGCCACTTCTAATTTGACACTGGCAGTGTTAGCTGTTTCTATTCCCTTGGGAGTTTGGTAACGCAAAGTTAGGCTTGAGCCTGGGGTAGCTTTCAGCGTCAGCTTGTCCGTTGGTTTAGTACCAAATCTCTGCACCACACCGATTTTGATATCTCGATCCTTGGGAGTCTGCGCGAAACTAGACTCGCTACCAAGTCCTAGAAGGCAAAAAGCAGTAAAAAGCTGGACAGATATACTGAAATACTTAAAAAGCGAAGTTTGAGCTTGTTGAGCTAGCAAAGTTAACTGCCTCCTAGAACTGGAAATTTGGTACTTCCTTAGAACTGTAGGGTAGCACAAGTTTATGCGTCTACAGAGGTATTGACAAAAATCGATCTAACTTTGATTAATATTAACGAGATCGGACTTACGCAGACACAACCTAATACAGTTAACAGTTGACAGTTAACAGTTAACAGTTAACAGTTAACAATTAACAATTTTTTGTTTAGCTATTTGGTCAAGGGGTTCCCACTGGAGGACATCTTGGAGTAAAGATTGATAGCCGAGTACATTAGGATGAATGCCATCTTCAGAGAGGCGAGGATGCCACCAATCCTTACCCCGACTTAGCCATTTTTCAAAGATATCTAAATAGGGAATGTGGCGTTCCAAACACGCTTGGCAAGTGGCTTCTTTATATTTATACTGGTCTGCCTGGTTGTAGTACAAGCATTTTTGAAAGGGCATTTTGTTTTCATCAACAGGAACCATGCCGACAAATAGGACTGGACAAAGTTGATGGGCATGGTCTAACAAGTGATGCAAAACTGTGTTAAAATGCTCGAATTCAGTATAGTTGCGACCGTGAGGTAACTGAACTCTGGGGGAATCGTTAATGCCTACTGAAAGGATAATCGCATCTGGGAGGCGATTTCTCAATTCTCCTCGATGGCGAAATTCGTTTTCGAGGCGTTGGGCAACTTGATAAACGCGATCGCCTCGTACTCCTAAATTGTAGAGGACATGACCCGGACTATCGGGCAACATCCATAACCGCCGCAGTCGCTCTACCCAGCCGCCGCCTTCGTGATCGCCAAAGCCATAAACTAAGCTGTCCCCCAAGGCTACCAGTTTGAGGGGATGAGGATTTACTTGATGCAACCGAGGAAATGAATAGGCTACTGCTGCCATAATCTAAAAAAAGTGAGTAAAAGAATTTACAGAACTATTTCCCGAACTGAGTACAGCGTTGTCCGCGCCTTCAGGTCTGAACGGCATTGGATGGGATTAGCAAATGTTATACTTTTGCGTAATGCCGTTGGCAGTGTCAAGAATCTTGACATAGTAAAATAGAATGTAACACTATAGTAAGGTGGTTAGTCTCATGCTTAAGCGTCCAACGTTCGATTCAACTCAGTTAACCCGTAGGGCGGAGGAGTTGATCAATGCAGCTTCTAATCGCTACCGAATTACGGTACAAGTGGCGAACCGCGCCAAACGCCGTCGCTATGAAGATTTTGATAATATGGATGACCACTTGATGAAGCCGGTGATGCGGGCGATTTTTGAGATGTCCGATGAGCTGACGCAAGAGGAAATTATTGGGGAGCCTTTGAGGTAGGAGTTCTGTCGAAAACTGTGAGCAATTTTAAGCGAGTTTTGAGTTTTGCGATCGTCGCTCTGAGTGTGGCGTGTCTCACTGTTTTGGGGGGGATTTTTGAATCAGGGGAATTGAGTGTTTCGGCGCGATCGCCTTTAACTATGGCGAGTCCCCAACCAACTCAGGTGCAGCGGTTGGCTCAGCAACCTCTACAGGAGTTGCGGGTGAGTGAGGTATGGCGGTTGGTTTATCAACAGTTGCCTGATTTTCCAAAGGAAAATAATTATGTTTCAAAGGAGACTGGGAAAGTCGATCCGAACAATACTTTGGTAGGGCGGTTGATTCGCTATCATTTATTTGTCAAGGGTCGCCCTGGTAATTATCGTCTGGATTGGAAGCTAACTTTAGCTGACTATTTGGGGGTGACTCCTGAGTTTTTGGAAGAGTCGGTGTATCCAGGGGGTGATGTGTTGCGGTTAAATCCAATGGAGCGCGATCGCACTGTGATTCAAGACCTCAATCGCGCTCAGCGGGATACTTTGATTCAAGTTTTAGTGGATATTTTTAATGGGAATGCTCCGAGCGTACCTGCTGCGGGTGGGAGTCAAGAGCGATCGCCTTCACAAGTACCACCAGCACCACAACCAGGGGATGCCAAGCTATTGATGCCGTAAGCATGGAGCGCGTAATTAAGACTGGTGCGGGTTGGCGTTTAGGATGGAACCCCAAGGCGGCGGAATTTAAGGGTTTAGTGGGTGGGGATGATTGGGCGATCGAGTTGACAGAGGCAGAGTTGAATGATTTTTGCAGATTGTTGGGGCAGTTAGCCGAAACGATGAGCTTGATGGCTGCTGAGTTAATGGATGAGGAGAAAATCGCCTGTGAAGTGGAAAGCGATTTGCTGTGGATGCAGGCCGAAGGTTATCCCGAAGCTTACAGCATAAAGTTGATTTTGAATGCGGGACGGCGGTGCGAGAGTTCTTGGGAGGCGGCGGCGGTTCCTGGTTTAGTACAGGCGGCACAGGTTTTAAAAGTTTTTTGAATTTTATTTGACTTTACTTGATATTGATGATATATTGAAGAGATGTGTCGGGGCGTAGCGCAGCTTGGTAGCGCACTACTTTGGGGTAGTAGGGGTCGTGGGTTCAAATCCCGCCGCTCCGATGGTTGAAACCTGCTTTTTGGAGCAGGTTTTGACGTTTTAAGAGTCTTTTTTATTAATCACTTCATTCTGAATTAGGACTGACACGGGGAGGATTAATTATAAAATTGGGGCGTAAGATTAAAAATATACCCAACACGAAAACAAGTATTTTGCTAAGGGACAACTGCTCTAACGAGTCTGCAAATTCAATAGACTTTGAACGAGAGCGGGTAATTTACTACAACAAGGATTTGAATACTCACGCAATTCATCACGCTCAATTTGCGCTGCAATTCGCTCTGCACGTTGAATAGCTTGGGGGGTTAACTCTTTTAATGGTTCTGGGTAAAGACACATTGACTTTTCATAGTTAGAAATATGTTCTCCCAACAGAGCTTTCGCTTTATCACGAGTAATTTGTGCAAAATAATCTCGAAAATGAATTAGATACCAAAACTCAAAACATGGGTTTGTAATTGCTAGATGAATCTCTTGACTATTAGCCCTATTAATTGCACTTTCCCAATTTTCATAATTTTGCTCGATATGCTCATCTCCATCAAAAACTGCCCAAGCTTTGTCTCCTTGAGTCCAGCTTCGCTCTCGCTTCATTTCTTGGCGGGTTTCAATTGCAAGTTCAATAATGCTACGCGGATCAGTTCTACCACGATGAGGCAGAACAATAATATTTAGAGTAGAGAGACGTAGTTCTCTGCGGATACTTTCAAAATAACCTGGTTCTGTCTTACTTCCTTCGCAAGCAATCAATATTTTTTGACCAATTTCTTTGCTTGGTCTTTGACGATTTAGCTTTCTTGACACTTCTCTTCACCTTCCAAAATCATTTCTTCATCAGATGGTAGAAAAGGAACAGCCCCAAATCTGCCATCTAAATAAGCTTTATCAATTGCCAAATCATTCCGTACATGGAAATCTGTTAATGGATATAACTCTGTACTTTGGTCTGAACGCTTTTGTGTAAACCAAATCTGATCTCGTCTCAGCAAATTATTTCTCTGTAATGTATTGTCATGGCTAGTAAGAATTAGCTGTCCATATTCCCGATTCATTTTAGGATTCTGAAACATTCTAACAATACTACGCACAATATTGGGATGTATATTATTTCCCAATTCATCAATTAGTATTAAATCACCTGTATAAAAAGCTAAAATCATCCGATATGCGAGACTGAAAAGCCGTTGAGTGCCAAGAGATTCCTCTTCAAAAAGCCATCTAACTTCATGCCCTTCATTAGTCTTATGTAAAGCATATATATCAAACTCAAAGTTCTCATCTTCTTTCTTTTGAATTTGTATGTCTGAAAGCCCAGTATCAAATTTTTTGATTATATCTAAGGCTTTTTTGTGGATCTGTAATGACGTAGAAATAGTTGCTTCATATAAGGTCATAGTATGAAAAAGGTCGTAGGATTCATGTCCTAAGCTAATTCCTGACCAGCGATTTCTAAGCCACATACATAGTGGCTCAACCACATCTACTTCAAGTTTTAATAATATGCTGATAAATGATTCGTTCTCTCTAACACTTTTTTGAAGCTGAGTATGAGAGCCAGAGAAATCTGAACCATTCTTCCATAGGTTTTTCTTTAACTCTTCATTCCATCTACGTTGAAATAAAATCCGAGAACGCTTTGTTTCGGCAAGTTTATACTCTAAACTTTCTGAGATTATGAGATTTTGATTAATTGCTAAAGAATAAGTGTAAATATTATTATTGAATAGTGTTCGGAGTTCAAAGCGTGTCGGTTCTTTAGAAGAAGTACCATCTAATCTAAAAGGAGTAGGTTTTGCATACTTAAATAAACGGGAAGCTCCTGCTAATTCTTGACTACCATGAGCCATAAGTAGCAACAAATAATCTAAAGCTTGAATAACATTACTTTTACCTGAAGCATTAGCACCAAAGATTGCTAAAACAGGTAAAATTTCAATGTCCCATCCTTCAACTTGGTATCCCGGTGTAATCTCATTATCTGTCTTAGTTCGCTTATTCTTACTGCTTTGACTACCCTGACGAGAACGCTGTGCCACTGCGCTAAGAGTGACAGGCTCTTTGATGGAGCGATAGTTCTCGACTGTGAAGTCTACAAGCATGATTTGGCTTCCGTTAGGCTATTTTACGTGACTTATTCACGATAATTATACCCTAGTTTGAGTGAATCTCCTTCTTTCAGATGAAAGACGATCATCTTATTGTGACGCTATTACTCCAACTATCCTTTCACCCAGTGAAGCCCTAGCGCGATCGCGCCACACTGGATGAATCGCGGGACGGGTTAAACTGAACTAGACCAATATTCGATTCCGATCGATCGAGCAGGTGAGAGCGCTAGCTATGGAAATCGTTACTAACAGATTTCTCCTACGGGATTTTACCAGAGAAGATGAACCTGCATTTTTGGCCTATCATGCTGACCCTCGCTATGCTGAATTCTGTGCGCCAGAAGAAGTTACACCCAGCTTTACCCGCGACCTACTTCAAAGGTTTAGGGAATGGGCAACTGAACACCCTCGGCGCAATTATCAGCTTGCTATAGTCGATCGCCGTACTCTAGAATTAGTTGGCTGTGGTGGTTTGCGCCGTGATAGTTATGGCCCCGAACAAGCAGAACTAGGTATTGAGTTAGCACCTCAGTTTTGGGGGCGTTACGCCTATGCTATTGAGGTTGGGAAAGCTTTAATTGAATTTGGGTTCCGCGATTTGGGGTTAAACGAAATTCGCGGTATTTCTGTCAGTGCTAATTTGCGCATATCCAGGTTAGCAAAACGCTATGGATTCGTTGTAATCGGTACGCCAGCCAGTCCAGATTGGATGAGTACGCGAGGATGGAACCAAATTGAATGGCAGCTTATACGAGAAACCTGGGAGAATTTATCTACTATCTAAAGATGCCTGACCGCATTATGCTAATTCTTATTCCTATTCCCGTTAATGAATACAGTTCTATAGTAATTTGGGGTGGATTATACGATTAATATTGGGTAATTAAGATGGAACTTTGTCAAGTAATAGTTGATAAATTAATGAGTGTCAGAGGTAATAAGCTGCCATTTTTCCAGATGGGTTTGAGAGGATAATCCCAGGGGATTTGTGTCTGGTCGCGTTTTGCTTTAAAGTAGTAATAGGCAAAGCGGATTAAAAAATAATAGAAATAATGACTCAATTTACATCTACTATGACTGCCTTTCCCCTCACAGCCGTTGTGGGGCAAGAGGCGATTAAATTAGCCCTGCTTTTGGCCGCAATCGATCCGGGATTGGGAGGAGTCGCGATCGCAGGCCGCCGAGGTACTGCAAAATCTGTCATGGCAAGAGCCTTACATTGTTTACTACCACCGATTGAAATCATTAAAGATTCCATCTGTAACGAGGAACCAAGGGAAGGAGAAGAATTAGCAACCAAAATCATTCCCGCACCCTTCGTACAAATTCCTTTAGGTGTCACAGAAGACCGGCTCTTAGGTTCAGTTGATGTCGAGCAATCTGTAAAACTAGGTGAAACCGCATTTCAACCGGGATTATTAGCCCAAGCGCACCGAGGCGTGCTCTACGTCGATGAAATCAATCTTCTCGATGACAATATTTCTAACCAATTGCTGACTGTTTTAACCGAAGGTCGCAACCGGATTGAGCGAGAGGGAATTAGCTTTGAACATCCTTGCCAACCGCTATTTATTGCTACCTACAACCCCGAAGAAGGCCCGCTGAGAGAACATTTGTTAGATAGAATTGCGATCGCGCTTTCCGCCGATGCTCTTCTGGGATTAGAGGAAAGAGTGCAAGCTGTAGAGTCTGCCCTCTCCTATTCTATTTCTCCCCAAGCTTTTCTCGATGGATATACAGAAGATATTGATAACTTAAAAACTCAGATTTTACTAGCGCGAGAATGGCTCAAAGATGTCCGCATTCAGCGCGAACAAATCGCCTATTTGGTAGAAGAATCCATTCGTGGCGGCGTACAGGGACATCGAGCCGAATTATTCGCGATGCGAGTAGCTAAAGCTGCGGCGGCTTTGGAGGGACGTACTGATGTCACGGCTGACGATTTGCGCCGCGCCGTAGAATTGGTAATTGTACCCCGCGCTACGATCGTTCAAACTCCGCCAGACGAATTACCGCCACCGCCACCGCCGCCGCCACCTCAAGATCAGTCGGAGGAAGAGCAAGATGAAGATGAGGATGAGGATGAGGATGAAGATCGAGAGCCTCCAGAAGAGGAAGAGATGAGCATTCCTGAAGAATTTTTGTTCGATCCAGAAGGGGTAGTGCTCGATCCTACGGTGCTTTTATTTGCTCAAATGGCTAACCGTCAGGGTAAGTCAGGAAGTCGTAGCGTCATTTTTTCGGAAGATCGAGGCCGCTACGTTAAGCCGATGTTGCCTAAAGGCCCCGTGCGACGGATTGCGGTTGATGCGACTTTGAGGGCGGCTGCACCTTATCAAAAGGCGCGGCGGGAGAGAGATAGACTGGGAGCGGGGGAGCAGGGGAGCGGGGGAGCAGGGGAGCGGGGGAGCGGGGGAGCGGGGGAGCAGGG